>NC_019903.1:3100000-3400000 GCF_000243135.2 Desulfitobacterium dichloroeliminans LMG P-21439
GGGCAGAGGGAAAACCCAAAAATGCGACTCTCATTAAACCTGGGGACCAACTTCTATCCTTCGTAGGCGAGCCAGGGCGTCACGTAGGTATTAAAGTGAATGAAACCATCCTAGAAAAGTAATAAGACAAGGGACATAAATTCCTTGTCCCGAAGCAATTACAGGAGGACAAACGAGTGGCTGGGAAAGAAATTCGCCTAAAACGTCTCTTTAAAAGCTCCGATCGGATTATCATCGTACCCATGGACCATGGAGTTACAGCTGGACCCATCGAAGGAATAGAGGATGTTCCAAAGACTGTTCGCTTTATTACTCAAGGAAAGGCTGATGCTATCGTCCTTCATAAAGGTCTTGTTCCTCAAGTTTCTCATCTTTTAGGAGCTAGCCAATGTGAACTCATCCTTCATCTTTCCGCATCCTCAAATATTTCCCCAGATTCTCAACGTAAAGAACTTGTTTCTACCGTAGAGCATGCTATCAGGCTGGGGGCGACAGCTGTTTCTATTCATGTCAACTTGGGTAACCCCTCTGAATCGCATATGTTGCGGGACTTTGGCAGAATATCTGAGGACTGTCAACGCTGGGGAATCCCCTTACTCGCTATGATGTACGTCAGAGATGGTTCTGCAGGAAGCGAGTTTGATCCGGGAAAAGTGAAACATGCTGCCCGCATTGCCCAAGAACTAGGGGCAGATATTATTAAAGTCAATTATACCGGATCAATAGAATCTTTTTGGGAAGTGACCCGAGGTGTTAAGGTTCCTGTCGTCATTGCCGGCGGTCCAAAAACATCAACTGTAGCCCAACTATTATTCATGGTTTATGATGCTCTTCAGGCTGGTGCCCAAGGAATTTCTATCGGTAGAAACATCTTCCAAGCTCCGGACCCAGCCCAATTATTAAGTACCATTCGTCTAATCACAGATTCACAAATCACCCGAGATAAACTGGAAGAATTGACTCAAGCCTTAGTCCAGGGAAGTCGTATCCCATAATATGCCGTCTGACAAAAAAAGGGTTGAAGATCTCACTAGACCTTCAACCCTTCACTATTCTTCCCGTACCTTCACAATGGGGACAGGCTCTTCCATAGCGTACCTCGAGAGTTTGTCCTACTTTTTTGCGTGTCATTTCCACAAGTCCCAATTGAGTTAGACCCATGATTTGACACTTTACCTTATCCCGAGCTACAGCCTTTTCCAAGACGTTCATTAGTTGTTCTTTGGCTTCTTCAGTCGTCATATCAATAAAATCAATAACGATGATTCCACCCAAATTACGTAAACGAATCTGTCTCGCAATCTCCGCAGCAGCTTCTTGATTAATATGCATGATCGTATCTTGGAGGGATTTCTCCCCTACATATTTTCCTGTATTCACATCAATGACCGATAAGGCCTCTGTCTGCTGAATCACTAAATAGCCGCCGCTCTTCAGCCATACCTTGGACTGCAGGGCATGGCGGATTTCATCATCGATACTATAGTTAGAGAAGATATCCTCTTGATAAATTAAGCGCACCTGATTCGCCGCCGGATGGCCTAACTCCTTTAAAGCCTGACGCATTCCTTCTGCTACTTCCGGTTGATTGACCGTAATCACCTCAACCTCTTGATCGACCCAATCGCGAATCGCCCTCGCTACTAAATTCACGTCTTGATGAACCAATCCCGGAATCGAGATATGAAGAACTTCTTTCTCCACTTGGTCCCACAAAGCCACGAGCTCTTGCAAGTCATCCTCAAGTTCTTGGGCATCAATTCCTTTGGCCAAGGTCCGCACCACAATCCCTTTTCCAGGCGGACACGCTGCTCGAGCAATCTTCCGCAGACGCAGCCGCTCCTGTTCATCGGTAATCTTGCGTGATACCCCAACGTATTCTGTGTGGGGCATTAGAACCGCATAACGACCAGGGATGGTAAGATTGGTGGTAATTCGTGCCCCCTTTGACCCCACAGGTTCTTTGGCTACTTGAACCAAAAGCTCTTGTCGAGGCTTAAGCACGTGTTCCACGCGCAATTCGGTTGAGGTCGGGAGTTTCTCATCCTCATCATATTGGAAGGGGACCGCATCTCCTACATAAAGGAAAGCATTCTTCTCCAAACCAATATCGACAAAGGCTGCCTGCATGCCCGGCAGAATGTTGACGACCCTTCCTCGATAAATATTGCCGACTAGACGCGCTAGCATACCTTCCTCTTCATGAACCTCGACGAGCTCTCCATCCTCAAGAACCGCTGCCCGCATGGTTTGGCCTTGACCTTGCAGTACAATCTCTTTCACGGGCGTTTCCTCACTTCCCGAAGGCTTCATGATCCATGGGGGAGAACTTTTGTCCTTCATAGTTCACATAGATCCCGGTTCGTTTGATGCGTAAGTGATCCAAATCTAAGGGAAGGTTTTCCAAATCGCAGAGGCTGGCAATGACCTCTTCCGGTCGAACGCTGCCTTGATTACCCACTTCAACCTCTAATTCAAAAACAGCCTCATCTTCTTGGATTTTACCTGTCAGCACCTTAACCCAAGGTCGAATATCCTTTTCCACCCTACCCTTTTTACTATAGCGAGCATAGGAAATATGACTTCTCATCAGCCAAGCAGAAATTCCCTCTTGCAGCCGTTCCTCGCTGATCGGCAGACCGAGAGAAACTGTAATCTCATAGCTTGCCGCATTCAAAACCGCCATCAAGGCTTTAGCCGCTGGGGTAACAAACCGTCCTTCCTTCAGACGGATTCCCGCTGGAAGCTGTTCCTGCAAACGACCGAGAATTTCCTTAAGATCAATTTCTTGCATCAACTCAATATCCACATACTCATTTACCCCTTCGACTCCCACGGCCAGTGCCGAGCCAAAGGAAATCTTCGGATGGGGATTAAATCCTTCCGAATAGGCCAAGCGGACACCCGCTCGACGTAGAGCCCGTTCAAAGACTTTCGCTAAATCTAAATGGGCTATATATTTCGCTTCTTCAAGCTTTGTATAGGCGATTCTTACCCTCAAGGTTCTCACCCTTTCAAATCAATCTGAACCCCTCGATCAGGACAGATGCCACACCCGGTGCAATCCAGATGCCGGCAATCCATTGTGCGTGTTTCTTGCAAGGCTTTATGATGTTCATTCACGAGGAAGCGTTTATTTACCCCGCTCTCGATATGATCCCAGGGCAAGACATCGTCGTAGTCCATCGCCCGATTGGCATAGAAATGCGGGTCAAGACCTAACTCTTCTAAGCATTCCAGCCAGGTATCATATTTAAAATGTTCATGCCAGCCATCAAATTTACAGCCCTTCTTAACCGCTAGCTCCAGCACATCGGCCAGACGCCGATCCCCTTTCGCAAAAACGGCCTCAAGATAGCTGGTCTCCACATCATGATAGTTATACTTGATACGGCGATCGCGCAATTTCTCTCTCAAATACTTTTGCTTTTGGTCAAGAGATGCCATTCCCTCTTGGGGTTCCCATTGGAAGGGGGTATGGCTTTTCGGCACGAAAGAACTTGTCGATACCGTAACATGAACATTACGTCGACCCAGTCGCGTTCCCAGCTCGACCACTTTCTTCGCCAAAACTACAATGCCATCGAGATCCTCTTGGGTCTCTGTCGGCAAACCAATCATAAAATAAAGCTTAATACTGGACCATCCCGCTTTAAAAGCCGATTCGGCCGCGTCCATCAGGTTTTCTTCGGTGACCCCTTTATTGATGACGTCCCGCAAACGTTGAGTGCCCGCTTCTGGAGCAAAAGTAAGACCGGATTTTCTCACCTTCTGAACCTCTTCGGCTAGCTTCACATCAAAAGAATCAAGCCGCAATGAGGGCAAGGACACACTCACTTTATCTTCACCATATTTATCTAGAATACCCCGTATCACCGGTTGAATACAGCTGTAGTCTCCGGTGGACAAGGAGGTTAAGGAGATTTCCTCATAACCGGTTGACTTCACCAACTCTTCAGCATGCCTTAATAAAGTTTCCGACGAGCGTTCCCTGACTGGTCTATAAATCATTCCCGCTTGACAGAAACGGCATCCCCTAGAGCACCCACGCATTACTTCCAACATCATACGATCGTGAATAATCTCCATATAGGGGACAACAGGACTGGTCGGAAAGTAGCTTTGATCCAAGTCCCTGACAATCGCCTTTTGTACCACTTGGGGGACACGAGAATCAGCTTCAATCCTTTGAATTCTGCCATCCTCTTGATAATGAACCTCATAAAATTCAGGGACATAAGCCCCTTCGACTTGAGATACTCTTAACAGAAATTCTTCCCGGGAAACCGGGTTTTCCTTTTGCTCTTGGATTAATCGCAACAGCTCCGGCAAGGTCTCTTCTGCTTCACCAACCATCAAGAAATCAATAAATGGGGCGATGGGTTCTGAATTATATGCACAGGGACCACCGGCAATAATCCACGGATGTTCCGTCCCCCGGTCTTTGGCTCGCATTGGAATACCTGCCAAATCAAGCATGTTGAGGATATTGGAAAAACTCATTTCGTATTGTAAGGTAAATCCTATCACGTCAAATTCAGTAAGAGGCCGATTGGATTCTAGCCCATAGAGGGGAATATGGCGTTCCCTCATCTTATCTTCCATATCTACCCAAGGAGCAAAGACCCGTTCACAAAGAAAATCATCATAAGAGTTAACTAAGTGATAGAGTATCCGCAGACCCAGATGAGACATTCCAACTTCATAGACATCCGGGAAGGCAAAAGCCATTCGCACCTTGGTCTGATCCCAATCTTTACGAATCGCATTCCACTCCGTACCTAAATATCGACTCGGCTTCATGACTTTAGGCAGGAAACGTTCTACCTGCTTGCGAATCTCAGCCGCCTTATTCTCGCTCATGCTTCAGCTACTCCTCCTTGTTATGCTTGTTCGTCAGTAATTATTAATTATAGCACAACGTTAGGGGATTTGCACAAGCTACCGCAGCTTTAAACCCTTTGAAAGCAAGCTTCAGTCTACTAGACCCAAAAGAAAGCTTTTTACAGGAATGAAGGATTTTAAACGAGTTGAAAAGCAAATTTGACGAAAAGGAGAACCCAGACTTCAGCAAGGGCGACTCACATGGAAGTGAGGCGCCGCCTATGAGAACAAGTGCGAAAGCAGTGCTTTCGAGGAGACGATTTAGGCGGGGACCCTTATCCCCAAACCGAGTTTGAGTCTTAGTTTGCTCAGCGAAGTTTACTTACGAAATTATGTAAAAAGCTTGCTTTATATCCCGAAACTCAAAGCTCCCCCACGGGGCAGTGTATGCCCTTCTTGAGCATCCCTTCTACGACTTGAGTTTCCGTTAAGGTACGCTCGATTCCAAAGGCTTCACCTCCCGGTAGATGGATTAATGCATAGCGATCCGGAGTTAATTCCTCCACGACACGAATCAAGGAGATCTCAGCAGTCACTGTAATAGATTTGCTTTTCATGAGGCCTTTGTGGAGTAGTTCCTCTTTCTTGCGGGTAATTTGACGCAAGAAAGTCAATCGAGCGGAGGCAATTTCCTTGTGCCCTGATACCCAGAAGAACCCCGCTAGGAGAAAGCAGATGGAGATACCGTCGTAAGCTCCTTGACCCAATAAGGTAAGACCGATAATTCCTAGGATAGTCCCAAAGGCTTGACCTGCACGTGCGAGGGCTTTCGTTGTCTGAACAAAACCAAAGACATCTGAAAATAAGGCCCGGACCACTCTGCCCCCGTCTAAAGGGAGCACGGGGACCAGGTTAAACACTGCCAACCAAAAGTTAAATTGCACAAAATCCTCCGACAGAGGACCCGTCCAGATCCCTTCCCAACGCAAGGCCTGAGCCCCAAAAAGAAGGGTAAGATTAAAGACCGGCCCAGCAATGGCCATCATGCTCTCTTCTAGCTTCCTCCCCTCAAAAAGATCCTCACAATGGGCAGCGCCGCCAAAAGGATAAAGCTCTAGCCCAATCACCCTGAAACCGTAAGCTTTAGCCGTTAAGAGATGAGCTAATTCATGCCCCATCACCAGAAGAAAGATAAGAAGAGCCTGGGTCATCATGCCCAGGACTCCATATGCCAGCAGAACCAACCAAAAGGTCGGATGAACAATGATGCTAATCCCTTGAACTCGAGCAATCTCCATCAGATCTCTTCCTTTTCTCTGTCAATAAATCATCGTAATGGTTTAATTAGCCGGCACTAAATAGGGCAAAGGATCCACTGGCACACCGTCTTTGCGAAATTCAATATGCAACCAGGTTTTCTTCAGAGGGGCGGACAGCCCTACTGTACCTAAAGCTTGCCCTGCCTCAACCCGTTGACCCGTGGTGACTCCGATATCGCCAAAATTACCGAGAACCCCCGTCCAACCGTTACCGAAATCCAACCTTACTATTCTTCCCAACTGTGGATCCTCTCCCACTTGAGTGACAACCCCCTGGTAGGGAGCGACCACCGGAATCCCCAAGGCACTCGCGACATCGATACCTTGATGCAAGCTCGCTTCCCCATCCCCCGCTCCTCCAAAACCCGCCATCACCTTGCCGGAGACCGGAGGTATAAATTTTCCTTGCATGGTGGCATCCACCGGAGTACTCTTGTTGTCAACGCTCATCCCTAGCACTTGCAAAGCCATTTCGTTAAGAGATGCATAGTAATTGCCGCTTTGCACAGTTCCTTGATAGGCTGAATAGAGCCCTTCAGATACCATATCCTCACCTTTGGATGCAAAAAAGATCATTAAAAAGAACACTACAGCAAGGGTTGCCTTTTTCTGCAGATTAGTCCATTGGTATAAAGGTCCCAACCGCTTTCTTTTTGTCATATATGGTCGTTTTCTGGGCCACTCTTCATTGCGATATCCTCTTTCGCGACCAACCTCTTGGGCCGCCCTTTCCCATTCCCAATCGTCCCATCGCTCATATGGATTCATACTCTTCCCTCGCTTTTTCCATTACTAACCGCCACTATTCCTCCTGCGTTTAGACCGAAGATAAGTGGGGCTAAGCTCGTACATCCTGCTTAAACTTATGCAAAGAGAGAAAAAAAAAGAACAGCTTCATAAGCTGTTCTTAGTTGTCCCGGTCGTACTTTACTTAAAACATTAATCGTTGTCGCCGGACGTTAACGCTGAGTATGAGACCGATGGCCATTAAGTTTGTCCACATGGCACTTCCGCCATAGCTTATAATCGGAAGGGGAATTCCGGTCACCGGCATAATCCCCGACGTCATGCCCACGTTGACAAGAATATGAAAGGCGAACATTGAGACAGTACCCCCTGCAATAATCGTCCCGTAAACATCCTTAGCTTTCATGCCAATATTAATGGCTCGGAGTAAAAAGATAAAGAAAAAGAACAACAGGGTGATGGTACCAATAAATCCAAATTCTTCACCCACCACCGAAAAAATAAAATCCGTATGGTGTTCAGGTAGAAAATCCAATTGGGCTTGTGTCCCCTGCCGAAAGCCTTTTCCCCAAAATCCACCTGACCCAATAGCCCAGATGGACTGAATAATCTGGTAACCATCGCCACTTATATCAGCTGCCGGATCAAGGAAAACAGTCAACCGTTTGAGCTGATATTCATGAAGGGGCAAGGGAAGTCCTTGGGCAAACTGCAACCAGCTCGGCAAGTTCGTGGAAAAATGCAGCCACAATGCTAGGGCTACCAGAAGTCCTCCACCGACAATCAAGCCACCGAATTTCCAAGGATTCGCCCCGGCTACGAACATCATCCCGATAAAAATAGCCACAAACACTAGAGTCGTTCCTAAATCGGGTTGCCTTAAGATCAGCAACATCGGAACGAGAACATATAAGAATGGCGGAATAAAATCTCGGAATCGATTGAGCTTTCCTTGACGTTTAGCTAAAAAATCCGCGAAGGTTATAATGATAAAAAGCTTTGCAAATTCTGAAGGCTGAATGTTTTGTGTCGAAGTGATCGGAATCCAGCGTTGGGCTCCCTTAGCCGACTCACCAAAGGCGAAGACAGCAAGCAATAGTAAGATATTAAACCCATAAATCCACCAAGAAAGACGTCTCAGCTTCTGATAATCAAACAAAGCTACGACTGTGCATAAAACAAGTCCTGTCGCAATCCAGATGGATTGAATCTTCAGGTAATGATAGGGTTTAGACTCAATAACGTTAAATGATGCTGTACTCTGTATGATTAGACTAGAACCCAATAGCAAAAGAAAGAAAAAAACAAAGAGAATGTCAATATTCTTCAGCATCCGACGGTCGAGCATAAGTAGTACCCCTTTTTCACCAAGAAATTACAACTTTCATTATAACACAAGGGATAAGTCAGCCAAAGCTTTGCAGATCAAAGTTTATTTCTATTTAATCTTCTTACCCCTATCCCTATAAGCATTAATTCAAAAGCACCGCAGGATTGTCTAGCAACACTCCTGCGGTGTATAAGTCGCGGTACACTATGGATGATTACCCCTTCGTAGAATAATCTCTTTTCATTTTTAGGACAGGAATATTGGCAATTAAGGCTACTTCTCGATCATCTTGATTTAAGTTAACCTCTAAGGCATTCTCATCGATTTCCATATAATTCGAAATAACTTTGATCAAGTCCTCTTTCAGCTGATTTAACATGTGTGGCGAGATGGTAGCCCGGTCATGCACGAGGACAAGCCTTAAGCGTTCTTTTGCAACGTTCTTAGAAGCTGGTTCCTTTCCAAGGATACGATTGATAAAATCTAACATGGCCTATTCCTCCTCTTGAGTGCCAAGCACTTATTTCATACCGAATAATTTCTTCAGTTTATCCATAAATCCATCCGGAGCATCGAGATTCATCAAGGGAACCTCTTCTCCTTGGATTCTCCGGGTAATCCGTCGGTATGCTTCTCCAGCACGGGAGGATTGATCCATAACTGCTGGTTCACCACGGTTCGTAGAAATGACGATGGTTTCATCATCGGGAATAACGCCGAGTAGGTCAATAGCCAAAATATCTAGAATATCTGAGATATCCATCATATCGCCACGTTTGACCATATGGGGACGAATCCGGTTAATAATTAAACGCGGATTGCGCAGGTCTGCCGCTTCCAGAAGCCCAATAATCCGGTCGGCATCGCGTACTGCACTGACCTCGGGAGTGGTAACCACAACAGCTCGATCAGCTCCAACAATCGCGTTACGAAAACCTTGCTCAATTCCTGCAGGGCAGTCAACGATAGCATAGTCAAATTCTTTCCTTAAATCTTCACAGAGCGCTATCATTTGATCAAGGGTTACAGCGTTTTTATCCTTGGTCTGGGCCGCCGGAAGAAGATAGAGATTCTCGAATCGCTTGTCTTTGATCAACGCCTGTTTCAAACGGCACACCCCGCTTGTGACATCCACAATATCATAGACGATACGATTCTCTAGCCCCATCACCACATCGAGATTACGTAAGCCGATATCAGTATCTACTAAAACCACTTTTTGGCCTGCTGCAGCAAGTCCTGTTCCAATATTGGCCGAAGTGGTAGTTTTACCAACCCCACCTTTTCCTGAGGTGACGACAATGACTTCTCCCATAGTTCAACCTACCTTTCAAAATTTCCTTCATCCTATATCCTTTTTCCCCTTAGTCCATTGAGCTGAATCCCTTCTACAACAAGGCGGTCACCCTTAATTCGTGCGCATTCTGGGCCCCTCCATTCCAGCTCATCTTCTGGGGATCGCGTCACCAGATCCGCAATCCTTAACTGTGTTGGTGCTAAATGATAGGCAATCACTGTCGCTGTTCGATCTCCAGTAGCACCCGCGTGGGCAACCCCTTTAAGAGAACCAATAACCACAATATTTCCCCTAGCTACAATCTCAGCGCCGGGATTCACATCACCCACAACAATCACATGACCGTCATACTGGATGCTAGCTCCGGAACGAAGGGTGCGCTCCACAAATAGACTAGGTCCTTCTACCATGCCTTCTTCCATAACACGTGGTGGCTCAACTTCTTGAACTGATGGTGTCTTGCGTGCACTAGAGTATACTTCAGCGGATGTAAGCCACCCATTAAAAGCAAGACTATACTTGGTTAAACAGGACATCAGCTTCTCCTGTTGTTCCGGGGTATACTCTTTCTCTCCTGCATAGCAGCGAACTGCGGCCCCTTGTAGGAAGTGGTCGGAGTCATCTAGCAGTTTTTTCAATTCGTCCATTAAAGTAGAAAAATCAGCCTCGGGGTCCAAATATAAAATCAGACCCTCCCGAGTACCTTTTAAAGCAATATGCTCTGTCCGTGTCAACCGTTAAACCCCCACTTATTCCATGGTATGCCCTTCGGACCTCGACATTTTAAGAAAGCTTGTCCAATCCAAAGTTTTGTGCATTAAAAATTCACGCCATTTTAACTGACGCTCATACTAATTCTACAGTGCTCACCCGTTTCCCTTTCGGTAAAAGAAAAAAACGAGGGTAAATTTCCTCGTTTTTATCCAATCTTTCGTTATATTACCACCAAATCCCTGTCACAGGGTCAACTACCAACCAAAATATTGCTTAAAGGCTGCCTTGGCAATCAAACCCGCTGTATCTCCCCCGTGATATCCGTATTCTACAACTCCTGCAAAGGCAATTTCCGGATCATCATAAGGTGCAAAACCCACATAGACCCCATTAAATAAATCCCCTGCCGCTGTATTCTTTGATCCGAGCTGTGCGGTACCCGTTTTGCCCCCGCCTGTGTATTGCGGAGTATCAGCAAAAAGCCAAGCTGCCGTTCCTTCTCCACTGGTTACCTTGCTCATAGCTTCTTTAACCGCCTTTAAGTTTTCAGGAGAGACAGAGACTGTATTTCTTACCACAGGTTGATTTTGATGAACTACTTCTCCAGTGACTGGGTCAAGGATCTTATCCACTATATAGGGTTGCATGCGTTTGCCACCATTTACTATCGTAGCAACGTAATTTGCCAGTTGCAAAGGGGTATAGGTATTATCCCCTTGCCCGATAGCGGTGTTGAAGGTCTCAAAATACTGCCAATCTATAAACCAACGGACATTGTAGTTGTATTCAGCATGCACTTGGTCAATTTTAGCTTTTTTCTCTTTTTCTAGCTTTTTTCTGGCATCTTCATCCTTAGCTTCCGCAAGCTTTGTCTTAAACTCTTTTTCGATATCTGCAAGATTATTATCTCTGGTTTTTTCATATGCAGGGCCGAAGGTTGCTTTCTTCCATTCAGGGGATGGAGCGTTACCCTTAGATTCACCGGGAATGTCGATCCCAGAATAGACACCGAGCCCCAACTCATTAGCAATCTGTTTCAGCATTTCACCATTTTTAGCGAACACCCTTTGCCCTACTGCTTGGAAATAGGTGTTTGAGGATTTCGCCATCGCTCGATTCAAATTCACTAAACCAAATCCGCCTGGGGACCATTCCTGAATACCGTTTACAGTCCCTAAGGTGGCTACTACATTGGAGCTGTTAAACTGCTCGCTGGGTGTCACCACACCTGAATGCAAACCAGCTAAGGCCGTCGTCATCTTAAAAGTTGATCCGGGTGCATAAGTCCCCGCTAATGCTCGGTCAAAAGATGCCGCCTCTTCCGCTGTGAAATATTTTGTAGCAATTTCCTCTGAAATAATACCGGTCAGATCATTAGGATTCATAAAAGGCCGCGAAGTCATGGCCAGTATTTTTCCCGTCTTAACTTCAATAACTACTGCCGCTCCGGCATTAGCATCCGGACGGTCCTTGTGCACTTCATTCCTAAACACATCATCTAAAGACTTTTCCATAACAGCTTGAAGCTCAGCGTCAAGGGTTAGCTGCAGCGTCTTTCCCGGTTCCGCAGGTTGGATGACCTCTTTAGCTATGGGGCGAGCACTGTTGTCAACGATGACCTGCTGTACCCCTTCTCTGCCGCGCAGCCAATAATCATAGCTCTTCTCTACCCCCATTTTGCCAACCAGATCCCCATGTGTGTAAGTAAAGCCTGCCTGTTGAGCATAGGGATCCTGATTAAACTTATCAATCTCCTCTTCACTCACTTCACGCACATAACCGAGGAGATGACCAGCGAGGGTATTTTTTCGATAATCGCGCACTGGTAGGGCTTCTACGTTAACACCCGGTAGCTCATCCTTATGCTCGGCGATAATTGCTTTGAGAGGGTCAGGAACATTGCTCATAACTGTTACAGGACGGTAGCGTTCCCACTGCTGGTTTTGAATCATTACCAAGATATCTTCGGCAATGAACTCAACCCCTTGTTTCTCAATGGGCCAATAGGGTTTAATATAGCCAGCCAAACGAGTAATAACTTCTTTCCAGTCTCCACTCTTGGCACTTTGTAATTCCATCCAATCAATGGTCAAGGCAAACTGAGGCACGCTGGTGACGAGTAGCTCACCATTGCGATCAATGATATCGCCACGATTCGACGGAATCGAAACAAGCTTCATGATATTGCCTTGGGCCTTGCTCTCGTAATAGGAGGCTTCGGCGATTTGCAGGCGCCAAAGGTTAAAGCCGAGCATCAGGAATATGAGGAATACTACGGCACTGAGTGCCCAGAGCCGACGGACGTAGGGTTTGCGTTCTTGATCTTCTTCCATTTTCTCGCCTCCTTTGGATTGGTTGATAATTCTAGACTTGTCTGTATTAGTAGGTTTTTAAGATTTCTTATGCGATAGACTCTATAGCGATTTCCCAAAATTCTCTGAGGCCTCTCCAGGATTTTGCTTGACACGCTCACTCTGTAAGCTGCGCGCACCCGTTCTAACGCTCAAGCACTCCGCTCCATCGGGTTCCCGCCCAAATCGCTCCTGCTCAATGGGCGGTTGGAAACGTCCTGTTTCCAACCCGACTCCGCTGCGTGCTTTTCGCGAAGAACGGGTAGCTGCTCGCTTAGAAGCCGTTCTCTACTGTCAATCAAAATCCTTGGGTAATTTTTATAAGGTTTTCGGGAATGATTCGTATGCCATACCATAGCTCACCCTGAAAAGCTATTCTAAGTCCTACCCTGCGAAGTGAGTTGCGATTACAGTAAGCGAGGTTTTTACGCGAGCAGCAACCGAACTTGGGCCAAACTGCACCCCAGATAGCGGGGCGAGCAACACACGAAAGTATCCAGTGAATACTTTCGCCCAAGCCGCCCGCTCATAAGAACACTCGTCGGCGCCGGGTCGTTGCTCGCGGCCTACAGAGCCAAACAAGTGCGAAAAGCTCACCCGCTTTTCGGGATGGCGATTTAGGCCACGAAATCCGGATGAGGATTTCGCCCAAGCCGCACGCTACAAAGAACGGCTTTTCGGCGCAGGTAACCCCGCCGCTGCAAGAGGCAGTCTGGCTCTTAGTTCGGTCTGCGAGTGTAATTTCCGAGCGTCTGTAACGCAACTCGACTTGCACGTAACTCTAGCCCAAGGAAATGCTTACACAAGCCCCCATAGCAAGTCAAGGCACAGCAAAAGCCACCCTATCGATCATACTTCGGCCGATACTTAAGCCACCCTCTCGTAAACGACCGATGAATCCAGGGATACGTAATAGGCACGAGAACCGCGTTATAAACTGAGACACCGAGGACCAAGCGCAGAGCATCATCGAAGGCCCATCGGGCCCCTACGAGGATATTCAAAAAGGCGATGACACCTTCTCCCACAAACGTAACCAGAAAAACCAAGAGGGCAATCAAGAAAAAGTTTTCCCGATACCATCGCTCGGAGAGCCAACCGGTAAGCAAGGCAACCATCGTTAAGGTTAAGGCATACATTCCGAAATGCCTGCCCAGATAAAAGTCTGCTAATATACCTGCTCCTAATCCCCATAAGGCACCCGGCAGTGTCCGATGATGCAGAGCCATATAAATGGTAAAGAGCAACAATAAATCTGGCTTAATTCCACCCCATGACAAAAAATTAAAGACGGTTCCGGGCAGAATCAGGCTAAAAAGGAGCATAACGATAATGAGGATATTCCGCCGCATCGTTATTGCCCCCCTGTCTTTCTTACAATATAAACTTCCTCTAATGCTTCAAAATCTACAAAAGGAGAAATATAGGCCGTTTTCAACAAGCCGGAGCCATCCAATTGAATCTGCTCTACTTTACCGACGGGAATATCTTTGGGATATACTCCTCCCATACCGGAAGTTAATACTAAATCGCCAATATTGACATTATCATCACGACGTAATAGCATCTGAAGATTACCTTCAGCTTCCAGTCGAGTGGTTCTTTTATAGGTTCCTTCAACAATACCAAAGGTTGGTGATCCGGTACTTCCCCGCACCGAAGCACTGACTTGTCCTTCACTATCTGTGATTAAAAGAACTTCTGAAGTGGTCGGCGTCACGGAGACAATCTTGCCGACCAGTCCTAAAGCAACGATGACCGGATCATTCACAGCTATCCCATCTTTAGACCCACGGTTAATGTTGAAGGTCTGATACCATGCCGTAGGATTCCGATTAATAATACTGGCACCAATCTTCGAATATTTATCTATGTTAGGACTGTTAAACATCTCTTGATCCAGTTCATTATAGCGCAATCCGGCCAAAACTTGCTCTTTAAGCTTCAGATTATCACCCGTCAGTTGCTCTACTTTCGCCTTTAACTCATCATTCTCCCTTTGTACATCACTAAAATTCCAAAAAACGCGAGTGTTCTCTTTGAAGCTGTTTCCCGCGCTCAGAATAACATTCTGTACTGGGCTGAGGGCACGCTGCAATACCCCACCGATTGGGTTAGGAAATTGGCTTCCCAGTCCAGTTAAGCGAATACTCACAAGCACGCCTAACACGAGGAAGAAAACGAGAACCATGATCCCCGTTGCATTCACTCTTTTTCGCACCAGGCCTTCCTCCCCGCCTTAAACTCTAGCTTTTTTGCAATGCAGCAATTCTCCGGAATATATCCTCGTTCTCTAAAACCTTTCCCGTCCCTAGAGCCACACAAGAAAGTGGGTCTTCGGCCAGATGTACCGGCATCCCCGTCTCATCCGCAATGAGCTTGTCCAGATTACGCAGTAGGGATCCTCCCCCTGCCATCACAATGCCACGGTCCATAATATCTGCTGCCAACTCCGGAGGAGTCTTTTCGAGGCAGGACTTTACCCCTTCAACGATAGCTAACACAGGTTCTTGAAGAGCCTCTTGAATCTCTTCAGCCGTAATCTCTACAGTTTTTGGTAAGCCTGTCAGCAGATCCCGTCCTCGGACTTGATAGCGTTTATCTTTTTCAGCTTGATAAGCACAACCGATTTCCATTTTAATATCTTCAGCCGTGCGATAACCCACCATTAAGTTATAGCGACGTTTGATATGTGCCACAATGGCATCATCCATCTCATCACCTGCAACGCGAATGGAGCGACTTGTAACAATTCCGCCCAAGGAAATAACCGCAACTTCCGTGGTTCCACCACCGATATCCACAATCATATTTCCCGTAGGTTCACTCACCGGAAGCCCTGCGCCGATAGCAGCAGCCATAGGCTCTTCCATGATGATGGGATCCTTAGCTCCCGCTGCTAAGGCCGCTTCCTTAACTGCACGTTCTTCAACAGGGGTCACTCCGGAAGGTACACAGATGACAACCCGTGGGCGAGCAAAAGGAGATTCCGTACCTAAAGCCCTGGAAATGAAATATTTGAGCATTTTCTGAGTTACATTAAAATCTGAAATAACTCCATCCTTTAATGGGCGAATCGCCACAATATTGCCCGGGGTTCGACCGATCATTTCCTTGGCTTTATCCCCTACAGCCAGAGGAGTTTTCTTTTCTGTATCAATCGCGACCACAGAAGGTTCATTGCAAACGATTCCTTTGCCCTTCATATGGACCAACGTATTCGCAGTACCTAAATCAATTCCTAAATCCTTACCAAAAAACATTGGTTATTCCCCTTCCGTTTTTACGATATATATATCCTAAGAAATAATACGAAATCCATAAGTCCTTTGAGGGGCCAACCCTTAGCCAAAATCTGCTACTTTCCCGAGGGCTATGTGCTTCCCCTATAATATCCCTCGTTCTTTCAAGCTTATGTACCGATTATCTCCAATAATTACGTGATCAAGGACTTCTATGCCCAGAATTTGTCCGCCATCGGATAACCGCTGGGTCACATCAAGGTCCTCACGACTGGGTGATGGATCACCGCTGGGATGATTATGCAAAAGAATAATCGCATTGGAGTTGCGCCGAATAGCTTCTTTGAAGCACTCCCGAGGATGTACCAGGGAAGAATTCAGAGACCCCACCGAGATAGAGCTAATTCCCAAGACATGATTCTTGGTGGATAGGCTTACCACTCGGAAATGCTCACGATCCAGATAGCGCATTTCTTCCATGACCAAATGTGCAATATCTTGAGGAGAATTGATAACGGGCCTAACCAAGGGGTCGGAGGAAACCGAACGCCGTCCCAGCTCCAAGGCCGCCTTAAGCTCGGCCGCTTTAGCATTTCCCATACCATGCAGCTGGGTCAATTCATGAACTGTCAAGCGAGCCAACCCGGATAATCCTCCGGCTTGAGTCAATAGCCGCTCAGCAAAATCTAGAACATTCTCTCCCTTAAGGCCGGTCCTCAGCAAAATTGCTAAAATCTCTCGATTAGAGAGAGCCTCCGGACCACATTGAAACAAGCGTTCACGAGGTAGCAATTCCTCGGGAAGATCCTTCAACCGGCGATAATCCATCCTTCACCTCATGCAGGGCGATATCTCCATGCTTAATCCCCCACACGCTCAGTCTTGCTTTGACATATTCCATGGGTAAACCAATCACATTGCTTAAGGATCCCCTAAAATAATCCACTAAATGACCGCCAAGACCTTGGATACCATAAGCACCCGCTTTGTCCATAGGCTCGCCAGAGTCAATATATTCCAAGATTTCCTGATGAGTCAGTGAACGAAAAAAAACTGCTGTCTGCACTACACCATGTTCTTGGCGGCCTGCTCCATTGATGAGCGCCACCCCGGTGTACACTTTATGTCCTCGCCCACTTAAAGCGGTAAGCATTTCCTCTGCTTCTTTTTCATCCTTAGGCTTGCCCAGAATGCGGTCCTCTAAAACAACAATCGTATCGGCTCCGATAACCACATCCTCGCGACTCCCACCCAAATCCAACCAATTCTTCAATCCAGCCTGAGCTTTACGCAAAGCCAGTTCCTTTACAGCTGAATCAGGGGAAACCCCTTGGGAGAGTTCTTCAGAAACATCTGCTTCCACTCGAGTAAAGGGAAATCCCCCTTCATTCAGAAGCATCCCTCGACGCGGAGAAGCTGAAGCCAGTACGAGCATTCTACCACTTCCTAGCTAGATAATAACCACCGAGAGCACCTAATATCGTTGCGATAGTGATGCTTAAACGGAAGCCAAAGGAGAAAGACATAAAAAAGAAATCCAGATAGGTATGAGAAGGAAAATCGATAACCGCCGGGCGCAAAAAGGGTGCTAAAAAGGTAAACTTCTCCAGCCCATAACCCAATAAAGTGCCAATGGCGGCTCCTGACAGAATAAGGAGAATCGTGCGACCCGTCCCCGAATTATTTCGACCTGCCGGCATATTCTTCCCCCTTTCAACCATAGAAATGTAGCCAGGGCATGTTGCTCCTGGCTAATTTTTCGACACTTTTTAGTTTAGCATCTCCATAACCAATTCGCAAGGGGGGCTTCACCTTAAAAAGATAAACTTACTATTAACACTCTATTGATCCAAAAATCATCATCTATTGTCCATTAAATACCCTAGGAACGTCTCCCCTTAAGTAACTCTGAGCCACTAATCCCTGGCTTTGTCATTTCAAAAGGATTCAAGATTAAATCTAATTCTTCAACCGTTAATACCCCTTTTTCGAGAACAATCTCCCGCACAGGACGACCTGTAATAATCGCCTCTTTGGCAATTCGTGATGCTACTTCATAGCCCACATGAGGATTGATTGCTGTCACAACACCCACACTATTTTCTACCAGGTTACGACAGCGTTCCACATTGGCAACTATACCGACCACACAACGCTCTTTAAAGACTTTAATAACATTTCGGAGAATATCTAAGGATTGAAGAAGATTAAAGACTACCACCGGCTCCATCACATTGAGTTCCAGCTGTCCCGCTCCACAGGCCAAGGCAACTGTAAAATCGTTGCCTTGGACCTGGAAGGCAACTTGATTGACCACCTCAGCCATCACCGGATTAACTTTCCCCGGCATAATGGACGAGCCCGGCTGCATGGCCGGTAGAGTAATTTCTCCGAAACCCGTTCTTGGACCAGAAGCCATCAGCCTTAGATCATTGGCAATCTTGGAAAGGTTAACCGCTAAAGTCTTCAGAGCCCCAGATACCTCCAAAAAGGCATCCGTGTTCTGAGTGGCATCGACTAAATTCTCCGCTCTTCTGAGCGGCAAACCGGTGATCTCTCTCAAAAGATCAGAAACCTTCTCAATATACACCGGGTCAGCATTTAAACCGGTTCCTACTGCAGTTGCTCCCATATTGACAATCAGCAAGGATTGAGAAGCCCCATCGATACGCCGAATATCTCGCTCCAGCATTTGTGCATAGGCCGCAAACTCCTGGCCTAAGCGTATGGGAACCGCGTCCTGAAGGTGAGTTCTTCCCATCTTAATGACTCCATCAAATTCTTGAGCCTTACTCACGAAGGCTGCCTGCAATTCCTTGAGGGCCAGGAGCAAATCGTCTGCTACATTTAGGCAAGCGATACGAATAGCCGTAGGAAAAACATCGTTAGTGCTTTGGGCCATATTTACATGGACATTCGGATGCACGCGATTATAATCTCCTTTTTTTCCGCCAAGAATTTCAATGGCCCGATTGGCGATGACCTCATTAGCATTCATATTATAGGAAGTACCTGCGCCCCCTTGGATAACATCCACTACGAAATAATCATCGAACCGGCCTTCAACAACTTCCATGGAAGCACGGACAACTGCCTCGCCCACGTCACGGGACATTGAGCCAATCTCCATATTCGCCCTTGCTGCTGCGGCTTTTACTAGGCCTAAGGCACGTATAAGTTCATGATGTGGTCGATATCCCGTAATCGGGAAGTTCTCTCTTGCCCTGAGGGTTTGAATGCCATAATAGACGTGATCCGGGACATCCATCATGCCGAGTAGATCTTTTTCCTTACGCATAATAACTCCTCATCATTCCATTTACTTTCATTTTTTATGCAAAAAAGCAAGACAATAGTTTGTCTTACTTTTCTTCAAATCTATATTTTTTATACTGTCAGAAAGTATAACCCATCTTATATTATAAACGATGGGCGCCCACATTAAAGGTTAACACCTCAAGATTAACCGCCAAGTCTACATTTCTAAGCTCGACTTCCGGTGGAACGTTTAATACCACAGGCGCAAAGTTGAGAATCGCCTGCACACCGGCACGGACAAGTTTATCCGCAATCGCTTGAGCAGCGCTAGAGGGTACAGCGATGATGCCAATCTGCGTCTTGTTATTTTTTGCAACTTCTTCGATATGATCGATACACATGACTTCGACGCCATGATATACGGTACCAATCTTCATCGGATCATTATCATAGATACTGGTGATAATAAATCCGCGCTCACGAAAACCTTTGTAAGTAGTCAGAGCTAGACCAAGGTTACCCATACCAACAAGGCAAACGCTCCAATCCTCACTCAAACCAAGGATTTTCAAAATGTGGCGATGCAAATCTTTTACATTATAACCCACACCACGAGTTCCAAATTCACCAAAGTACGCTAAATCCTTACGCACTTGAGCTGGACTTACCCCAACACCTTCAGCAATCTCACCCGATGATATTGTGATAATCCCCTTACGATCTACATCTGTCAAATGTCTTGAATAAACAGATAGACGAATAATTGTAGCTTCTGGGATTTTAAGTGTTTTCATTAAAGTGATCCCCCGTTTCTTATTTCCTTAAAGCAAGTACATTATATCACTAAGTCTGTAGGTAAACAAATTTTTAGCTTGACTTAAAGATTAAAAAATTAAATATTAATTATAAGATAATAAAATAAGATTTTAATTTTTCAATACTTCTATAGCTCTCAGGTATTCTCCATAAAGGCGCAAGGACATAATTTTCCTCATATCGACCATCAGAGTTCTCTCCGCCTTAATCATTGATAAGGAAGCTTCTTGCAAATTCTTCAACCCACGAGAAGTTGTCAGCATCAAATTTTCAAACTGCGGGAGGATTTTTTCCCTGGTGGCGTAAGGTGTATTTAGGTAGGTATTGACACCCACTAAAATCTCAGCTGTTTCCTTTGCTCCAATGCCTCGAATCTGAAAGGCACGTTCAGGATTAGTCATAAATTTTGGAACAGTAACCATTCCACCCTCTTTCAGCAACTCTTGAATCGGAAGCAATTCATCCTTTGCATAAGCTAAGCCTATTGCTACAATAAACGGATCTTTAGAGATAACCTGGGCATCCCACCCTAATTTTTGTAATCGCTCTTTCTCCTGGTTAGCGTTTCGTTCGGAATTAAATACTCCCATCTGACAAGTCCAGAATTCAATTTTATCCAAAGTCAAAAGGAATTCTTCTTGTTCCGACAAGCTTTTCGAGGATAAAGGGGAGTCCTTGGGTTGTGTGACTAACTTAACATAAGTATAACCAAAATAACAAGTCATCCATACAATCAAGATACTAGCAAAAACTCCGAATAACTTAATAATCCAGCGATTATATTTATAAATACTATCACCCTCTCTTTTTGCTGTCAACTTCTTCCTATTGAAAATCATGGTTTGAAGTCAGATTTAACAAAACTTTCACATTTCGGACAACCTGAAGCTAATATCAATTTATGTGCCAGGGAAGCTGTTCATGTCATTAAATTTGGGGAGTATATCGATTAAAATCTGTCTACGTTAAAATCTAAATACATCAATCTTCATACTTCGATCTACATACCTCAATCTATATACGAAAAAGGAACCGAAAACGGTTCCTCTAAAAAAACTATATAACTTCTAAAAAATTCTTATGTTACAAAATAACACTAATCAGTTTATAACAAAGGAATGATGTGATCGCCGCAGTTGGAATCGTAACCACCCAGGCTATCAGCATCTGCTGAGCTACACCCCAGCGAACAGCAGAGATCCGCTTAGCGCTCCCCACACCCATAATTGAGCCCGATACCACATGAGTCGTAGATACGGGTAAATGCAGCCCCGGGAGAGCTGTAGCTGTCCAAATAACGATTGAGGAGGTCAAGTCTGCAGCAAAGCCATTGATCGGTTCTAATTTGAAGATCTTACCACCCATGGTCCGAATGATTTTCCAGCCGCCGGCAGCTGTACCTAATGCCATAGCTAAAGCACAGGCCATCTTAACCCATAGGGCCGGATCAAGATTAGATGGGTCTTGCAGACCAGACGCCACAAGGGCCATCGTAATAATACCCATGGATTTCTGAGCGTCGTTGGAGCCATGATTAAAAGCCAAGAGTCCCGCAGAAAGCACCTGCATCTTGCGAAAACCCTGATTGACTTTAGACGGAGCAAATTTACCGAAAATAAAGTAGAGTATTTTCATAATAATAAAACCTAGAATGATACCGACAATCGGAGATATAAGTAAGGCAGCAACAATTTTCAGGATGCCTTGAGTCTGAAGAACATCAAAACCAACTTTAGAGACAGCAGCTCCAATCATTCCGCCAATAATAGCGTGAGAGGAACTACTGGGAATACCAAAATACCACGTCAATAGATTCCAAAAAATTGCTCCAATCAAGGCAGCGATAACAATCTCTTGAGTCACAAATTCCGGGTTAACAATATCCTTGGCTATCGTTTGAGCCACCCCTGTACTGACTAGAGCACCCGTAAAATTAAGTATTGCCGCAATTATAACTGCTCGCTTTGGAGTGAGCGCGCGTGTTGAAACACTCGTTGCAATGGCGTTAGCCGTATCATGGAATCCATTGATGTAGTCAAAAGCCAGTGCGAAAAATACGACGAGAATCAGTAACGCACTGGAACTAATCATACTTCAATACAACTCCTTTAAGGAGATCCGCGATTTCTTCACATTGATCCAAGGTGTTTTCCAAATGTTCAAGAATTTCTTTCCACTTAATGATTTCAATCGCATCTTTTTCTTGTTCAAACATACGCGCCACTTCTTGACGGTATAAGGTATCTCCTATTGCCTCAAGGCGATACACTTCTTCTGTAGCGGCAAGAATTTCACTCCGCTTAAAGTGGATACTATTTAAGCAACAGAATGCCGTTTTGAGGTGTTCCACAGCTTTGACTATGGTGCGGACGATTTCCTGCGCCCCCATGGAAGGTTTTTTAGTATGGTAAAGGGACATACGCTCCACTGCTCCTTGACTTAAATCCACAATATCGTCAAGGTTTTGGGCAAGGGTATAGATATCTTCACGGTCCAAAGGGGTAATGAGTGTTGAATTCAAACGGTCCACAATTTCTGTCGTTACTTTGTCAGCTCGATGTTCTAAATCATGCATCATTTCAGCCTCTTCAGCAGATACAGAATTTTGGCAGATTAACCCTTCAAGTTTCTGTGTCGTTAAACAGGCTAATTCTGCACTCTCCCTAAATAAAGCATAAAATTTATCTTCTTTTGTAGATAGACCAAACATTAACTAACCTCCAGTCGTTATTGTAACGATATCCTGTTGTATTGTAGCAAATTCTGTAGCCCCTAATGTTAAGTTTATGTTAATTTTTCTTGCAAATTTTAACATTCCTATTGGGGGCCTTCCTAGTTTAGCGCCCTTGCTGCAATAACTCTAATAAGGTCTGTCGAGCATCGGCAATCATGTAGAGAGAGCCAGTTACGCAAAGCATATCTTCCATCGCCAAGCGGGCAAATGCTTCCCTCATTGCCTCACGGGGCTCCTCAATGATGGTGACCGGCTTACCCTTTTCTTCAATCAAACGGGCTAAATACTGCCAATCTCCAGCCCGAGGCGAATTGGGTTTTGTCACGATAACCTCATCAGCTAAGGGTGCAAGGAGATTTACGACCTTCTCTCGTTCCTTATCTCCCAGCATACCCATACATAAAACCAGCCGCCGCCGTTGAAAAATATCTAAAGCCTTCGCCAATGCCTCGGCCCCATCTACGTTATGTGCACCATCTATAAGAATCTTCGGTTTAAGGGAGAGCAGTTCCAAACGACCTGGCCAAAGAGTCTTATAAAGACCCTCATAAACATTTCTTCGCTCGAGCTTGACTCCATATTCTGATTTCAGCACTTCACACACGGTTACCGCAGTCGCGGCATTCACTATTTGATGTTCCCCGACTAGACGTAGACGCAACTTGTTATACACCCCGCGTAGCCCTACGAGATCAAATTCCTGTTCTAACTCCCCACTCCAACGCGTCTCCCAATGGACATCTTCACCCACAACCCAAAGGGGCGACCCCACAGCTTTCGCTTTTTCGCGGATAATATTTAAAGCCTCTGGGCGATGTGCCGCGGTTACCGTAGTGGCGCCAGTTTTTATAATCCCTGCTTTGACTTGGGCAATCTCTTCATAGGTTTCACCGAGGTAATTCATATGATCCATGCCTACATTGGTAATTACGGAAATCAGTGGCTTAACCACATTGGTGGAATCTATAGCTCCCCCTAATCCTACCTCGAGAACCACAAAGTCCACCTTTTGATTCGCAAAATACTTTATCGCCATGGCCGTATTGACCTCAAACTCGGTAGGATGCTCTACCCCCTGCTGCACAAGGTCCTCTAAATGCGGGCGAAGCATTTGAATCAGCTTAATAACATCTCTTTTCGGAATCATTGCGCCATTGATCGTGATCCGCTCACGATAATCGTGGAGATGGGGAGAAGTAAACACCCCTACCCTATATCCGGCATCTTCAAGGATTTCGGCAATCATCATGCTGGTCGACCCTTTGCCATTCGTTCCGCCGATATGAATAATCTTCAGATGTTCTTCAGGGTTACCCACCCGCTTAAGAAGTTCCTCAATGCGACCGAGTCCAAAGTTCATACCAAATTTCGTAAGGTTAACAAGATACTCCTGCGCTTCCTCATATTCAGGCTCTAAGGAGGACCCCTCCTGTAAATTTACTTGGTGTCCCCGCTCGCTTATCCCCGAGGTTTCCTTATCCTTCACCTTATGCTCCTCCTTTGAATCCTCGCATGTGCTACCCTCTATGGTTTGCATGCGTTGGCACATGGTTATTATGTACGAGTTTACTATGCGATAATTCCCTATTAGTGTCGATTTTCCTGCAATTCGTTGGGAGAATTTTGCGGGCGGGTTGTAGCTTTGCTTCGCTAGAGGCTGTCTCCTTAGCTTAAAACGGCTGTCTTAGTGTAAGCAGCAGTCTCCAGGATTTTGCCATACGCGTTCACTCTATAAGCTACGCGGTGCCAAACTAATCGCTCAAGCTCTTCGCTCCGACGGGTTCCCGCCCAAATCGCTCCTGCTCAATGGGCGGTTGGAAACGTCCTGTTTCCAACCCGTCTGTGCTGCTAGCTTTTCGCGAAGTTTGGCATCCTGCTCGCTTAAATCCGTTCTCTGCTGTATGGCAAAATCCTTGGGCTGTGTTACGGGGTCAAAGTAGCATAATCACAGAGTTTCTCGGGAGTGCTCGATAGTAATATTTCACACCCGAATGTTCAAGCTCGAGCTACCCACCTACAAAGAATGGGCCACAATCGGCTGGAATACTCCGAATACTGCTGAAAGTCCCATTAGAAAACCCAAGGATATTGATTTGCAAGAGGGAACGACTTCTAAGCGAGCAGCTACCCGTTCTTCGCGAAAAGCATGCAGCGGAGTCGGGTTGGAAACAGGACGTTTCCAACTGACTAGAGAGCCAAACAAGTGCGAAAAGCTCGCCCGCTTTTCGGGATGGCGATTTTAGTCAACGAAAGCCGGATGAGGCTTTCGCCCAAGCCGCCAGCCACAGAGAATGACAAAACGGCGCAGGTAACCTTTCGGAGCCGTATGCTTGAGCGTTAGAACGGGTGCGCGCAGCTTACTGAGTGACCGGTGCAAATCAATATCCTGGAGACTACTGGTGATCCGCCCAAAAAACCCTAGAGACAACCCCTTCCAGCGAATCTCAAACAAGCAAAGCATGCTAATTCCCTCCAGAGAAACCAGCATGCTTCACTAAAAAACTATTCTACTAAGACCTACCTAGAAGCGAACCCCACGAAGCAGCTCCGCGAAGCTTACGCCTCCTTCAACTCTGCCAAGCGAACCTGTAGCGCCCCGATTCGTCCGTTGATTCCTTCAAGCTTCTCTCGCTCCTTGGCCACAACTTGCTCAGGAGCCTTGGCGACAAAGCCTTCATTATTAAGCTTTCCAGACAGACGGCTTTGCTCTTGAAGGGCTTGGGCAATTTCTTTTTCGACGCGGGCGATTTCCTTGTCCAGATCGAGAAGTCCTCGTAAGGGGAGGTAAACCTCAACACCCTCTAGGACTGCACTGGCAGCTTGAGCTGGCTTAACTTCCAAACTCGCCACCACATCAACTTGAGAACCTCCGGCTAAAAGTCTGATGCACTCCTTACCCATTTCCAGAACTCCTAAGGATTCTTGCTCTGGAGCAACGAGTATAATCTCAGCTTTTTTACCGGGTTGAACATTCATCTCAGCGCGGATATTGCGGATGGCTTTGATAACCTCCATAATCTGATTCATGTGTTCCTCAGCCGAACTGTCTTGGTATCCTTCGACTTGAGGCCAAGATTGAATCATGATGCTTTCCCCAGTGACCGGTAGATTATGCCAGATCTCCTCCGTAATGAAGGGCATATAGGGGTGTAAGAGCTTCATCGTTCCTTCTAATACCTCAAGGAGAATTGATTGGACAGTATGACGTGCTTCCGGATGCTCCTTATCATAGAGTCGACCTTTAGCCAATTCGATATACCAATCACAGAATTCATTCCAGATGAACTCATAGAGAAGACGAGCAGCTTCACCTAAATCAAAGCGATCAAGGGCTATTGTGACTTCCTTGACGGTCTTTTCATAGCGCGAGAGAATCCAACGATCTTCTAGCTTAAGGTCGCCCCGTGGACCTTCTGTATAGTCCTGAAGATTTAACAGCACAAAGCGCGAGGCATTCCAAATCTTATTGGCGAAGTTGCGAGTCGCCTCCAAGCGCTCAGGATGGAAACGCAGATCATTACCCGGAGTATTGCCGGTAATAAGCATGAACCGCAGGGTATCGGCGCCGTATTGATCGATAATTTCTAGGGGATCGACACCATTACCCAAGGATTTGCTCATTTTCCTCCCTTGAGCATCCAAGACAAGACCATGAATCATCACCTTCTTAAAGGGAACATCCTTCATGAACTCCAGACCCATGAAAACCATGCGGGCTACCCAGAAGAAGATGATATCCCGTCCGGTCACGAGTACTGATGTGGGATAGAACTGCTTCAGCTCCGGGGTATCTTCCGGCCAACCCATGGTAGAGAAGGGCCATAACCCGGAAGAAAACCAAGTGTCCAAGACATCCGGGTCTTGGGCAATATGCTTAGAACCGCACTTGGGACAAATCTCCGGATCTTCCTGCACGCAGATCTCCCCTCCGCAATCTTCACAATACCAGACTGGAATCCGATGACCCCACCAGAGCTGACGAGAAATACACCAATCCCGGATATTCTCCAACCAGCCCAGATAGATTTTGGTAAAACGATCAGGCACGAATTCCATTAGCCCTTCCTTTACCACTTCCATTGCCGGCTTAGCTAAGGGAGCCATTTTAACAAACCATTGTTTACTGACCATGGGTTCAACAACCGTGGAACAACGATAGCATTCCCCTACAGCATGCTCGTGATGATCGACCTTTACCAATACTCCCAAATCTTCAAGATCCTTGACGATAGCCTTCCTAGCCGCATAGCGCTCCATACCTTGGTATTTTCCAGCCTCTTCATTCATGTTCGCTTCACGGTCCATGACCGAGATGGAAGGCAGATTGTGACGCAGACCCATTTCAAAGTCATTAGGATCATGAGCTGGGGTAATCTTGACCGCCCCTGTTCCGAACTCACGATCCACATAGTCATCGCCAATGATGGGGATTTCCCGATTCACTAAAGGTAGCACCACAGTCTTGCCGATCAGATGTTGATAACGTTCATCTTCCGGATGAACAGAAACAGCCGTATCGCCCAGCATGGTCTCTGGACGGGTAGTCGCTACCACTAAAAACTCTTCACTATCTTTTACAGGATAACGCAAATGCCAAAGATGCCCTTCCCGATCCACATGCTCTACTTCAATATCAGAGATCGTGGTATGGCAGTGGGGACACCAATTGACGATATAATTGCCACGATAAATCAAGCCTTTATTATAGAGATCCACAAAAACCTTCCGTACTGCATCGGAGCAACCCTCATCCATCGTAAAGCGTTCTCTCGACCAGTCGCAGGAAGCACCAAGGCGACGAAGTTGTCCAGTAATCCGTCCTCCATATTCGCTTTTCCAGTCCCAGACCCGCTCTAGGAACTTGTCGCGGCCGAGTTCGTGGCGGTTGGTGCCTTCCTTGGCTAACTGCTCCTCCACCTTGGCTTGGGTGGCAATACCTGCATGGTCCGTTCCGGGAAGCCACAAGGTATTGTAGCCTTGCATCCTTTTAAAACGGGTGAGAACATCTTGGATAGTACTATCGATTGCATGTCCTAAATGCAGAGCACCGGTGACATTCGGCGGAGGCATGACAATACTAAAGGGTTCCTTGGTATCATCCACATCCGCATGAAAATACCCTTTATCCTCCCAGTAAGGATACCATTTTCCTTCAACTCGACTAGGGTCATAGACCTTTTCCATTTTTAATTCCTCTGACATTAGTAATGCTCCTTTCATAGATAACAAAAAAATATAACAAAAAAGCCCTTCTTCCTCTAAAGGACGAAAGACTCGCGGTACCACCTTTTTTCAAAGAGTCAAATTACTCTTGCCAATATGCTCTATAAACAAAGCAATCAAGCGGCAATAAGAAAAGAACTCCTTGCACTCTATAATGCGATAACGAGCAAACCGTCAAGGGCTACCCTATTCACCCCTGCCCCTCCTGTGCGACCCTAACCTCCAAACGGGAAAGACTCTCAGCATCTGTCTTCCTCTCTAAACCGCAGGTTCAGCTATTCCTCACATTCTTCGGGTTATATTGGTTATATTGGTTATATTGGTTTTATTATTTTTTTATTATATCTTTATAATATCATAATGTCAAAAGACATTCATTGTATTTACTTTACTATTGTGTTCGAAATAATGTTTTCAAAATCTTCACTCCACAATTACAAATTCTTATGATACAATATGGAATGGTAATATGTTGAAAGATGTCAAAGGGAATCTATCTATAGGGAGGGTCGGAATGGAACATTTCTTAAACAGAATAAGCGAATTCTTTTTTAAGCACTCCGGTATTGTACGATGGTGGTTTAATTTATCAGTATCATCAAAGCTTGCGTTGGCTTTTGGCATCAATGCTATGATCACCATTTCAGCTGGAGGAGTAATCTATTACATGGTAAAGACGGGAGCCGATCTTGAACAGAACATCGGACTTTATCTTGGTTTATTGATAACCGCTGGTATTATTGTTCTTTTTTATGGTCTTTACATCTCCTTCTTGGTAGCAACTCCTCTAAGGAATAGCGTTGCCTTCGCCGAAAAAGTAGCCAAGGGTGACCTTACGGCAACCATTTACAGTATGGGACAAAAGGATGAGCTTGGAACTCTATGTGCTTCCTTAAATGAAATGACCGAGAATTTCCGTTCCTTGGTTGGCGGCATTACGAACAGTGCGGATATCTTTGCCGATTCCACGCACGTCTTATCAACCCAATCAAAATCTACCACTCAATCTGCACAGCTCGTTTCCTCATCTCTTCAACAAGTAGCAATCGGGTCACAGACCCAAGCCAATAGTGTCCAGAACATTATGACCAATATCCAATCCATGGCCCAGGGCGTTCGCCAGATTGAAGATCATATCCAATTAGCTGATCAATCCTCCCAACAGTCCTTACAACTGGCCCAAGATGGCGATACCGCCATGGGTGTAGTCAATCAACAGATGGATCATATCCATCATTCTGTAGATAGCACCGCAGTGATTATTGCCGCCCTCGGCGAAAAATCCACCGTCATCGGTTCGATTGTGGAAACCATTAAGGCTATTTCTGATCAAACCAACCTCTTAGCTTTAAATGCAGCTATCGAAGCCGCACGAGCCGGAGAACATGGACGAGGCTTTAGCGTGGTCGCAGAGGAAGTTCGTAAACTTGCTGAACAATCCACTCTCTCGAGCGCCCAGATCGAAACCATTATCTTCGATATTAAAAATAGCCTCGATGAAGCCATAGCCAGCATGGATTCCGAAAAGGATGTTGTCCAAAGCGGTGCACATGCTATCCATAATGCACAAGAAGCATTTACCCGGATTAAAGAAAGCACCCAAACGCTTGGTCAGCAAATCCAGAAGGTTTCCTCTTTGTCCCGCGAAATCACTCAAAGTTCCGACGTCATTGCTCATGAGGTGACCCAGGTCTCCGCCGTCTGTCAAGAAACAACCGCTCAGACTGAGGAAGTCGCCAGCAGTAGCTCTGAGCAAATGACTGCTATGGAGGAGATTCATTCCTCTGCGCAAGAACTATCCGATACAGCGATGGAGCTCCAACAGGCAGCCCGCAAATTTAGACTGAACTAATCTATTATTATTGAATACATATTAAAAGCAGCTTCTGATGAGCTAAGTCTCATCAAAAGCTGCTTTTTTCCTGTTCTTTTCCTTTCACTTGTGCTTTCTACCTTCACTTTCAACTTCCCTACAACTTACTTCTACAACTTCCCTTCTCCCTCTTTTACCCTCCACATTAAGCTCTGGGTACTCCGGTCAACTCAGCAGTCCATTGATCCAGTGCCACCAGGTCATGAGGACCAAGATCTGCTATCGATTTTTTACCCATAGCTCGAATCCCTTCCTCCATCTCCATGGTGAAAGAATTTATCACCTTCACCACACTCTGTGCTGCCAGCTCGACATCCAGCCGATTCTTATATTTTGAATTATAATAGACCAACTGAGTCAAGGGTTCCCAAGGCATCACTTTACCGATCTGTTTATGTACTAGGGCAAAAAGAGGTACAGTACCAACATAAATAGCATCAGCACCCAAAGCAAGGGCCTTTAAGCATTCACCGGGGGTAGCATATCCCCCTGCGGCAATCAGACTCACCTCATGCCTTACCCCCTGTTCCTTAAGGTAACGTTGCGTTCGGACAAGATTATTGATACTCGGCATGCCAAAATCATCACTGATTGTGGGCGAAGATGCAGCCGTCCCACCCTGTGAACCGCCAACGCAAATGACATCAAAACCAGCTTCGATGGCGATTGCCAAATCTGCCTCAAGCCTTCCCCCACCCATGAGTTTAAGTCCGATGGGTTTACCACCCACCTCTTTGCGCAAATCTCTAATGAAGCGCGGCCAATCTTGAGGACTTGTAATATCAGGGAAAGTTGCGTAACCCTTCAGAGAGGAAACAGGTGAAATCCCCATGATCTTCTGGGCCTTCCCCTTGATTTCATGAGGCTCTATCACATGTCCACCCATGCGCGCCCCTTGTCCCATTTGCACTTCAATCATATCCGCTGCTGCTATTCCTTGAGGATCTCTGCCATAGTCATGACGACTGACCTGCCAGATGAATTTCCCCGCCGCCTTTCTTTCCTCAGCCAAAAAGGGACCTTCCCCAGAATTCGTAGCTGTCCCTAATTCTTTGGCGGCTTTGGCTAAAGCAACTTTTGCTTGTTCACTCAAGCCGACTCCGAAACCCATGCCGCCAATCAGCAAGGGAATAGGCAGGGTCATTGGCTTCTCAGCTTTAGGTCCGAGGGTTACAGATAAATCCACGGGAACACTGACCTCGATAGGTGACCGTACAAGTTGGGCAGGAACAAATAAAAGATTATCATAATGGTTAAAGGGTTTGGGACTGCCTAAAGGTCGTTTGATGATTTTTCCTGTTTCTGCTCGCATACTGATATGAATGATGTTTTGAAAGGAAGTTCTCCTCACAGCACTCCACAGCTCAAGTAGGTTCTCAGAAAAAGGATCCTCTAACAACCTACTCACCACAAGATCAAAGATCCTCTGCACTCCCGTCCGAAAGAAACGTTTGCCTAGAAAGAAGGCTATCAACACTAAAAGCATCCAGCCGAGAAAGCTGGCTACTACCCCTAAACCAAAATAGACAAGGCCGCTGTTCACATAACCATTCCTTTATAAACCCTATTGATATTTACTTATAGTCTGCGACCCATGCCAGATTCTATACTAAAGGACATCTTCTTCCCACCATGCTTTACTGTGGTTAGATGTAAACTTATTTTCCTCTTCCCTTTGACTGTACTCCCAATCCTCTTCAGTCAAATCTACCTGTCGGTCCTGCTTTTTAAATTCTCTCTGCCGTATAGAGGGCGGTTCCTTGTAGGAGGCCTTTCGATCATCTTCCAAAAAATCGTCCCAATCCTCCATATGATTATCCCACTCATCATACCCACTAGCTCGTCCAGCCGAGCCACTATATGTCCTTCTAGCGCTATAATCGTCGCCCCACCCATAAGACCTAGGAGCTCTTCGCGAGGATTGTAGTACACTTCCCCCACTACCCGCTCCAAAAGCTCCGGCAAGAATTCCGATTAACCCTCCTTCAGCTAAAACCTGGATAACCCCCCACGCACTCAGCTCTAAAAAAAGGGCAATCAAAAAGACACAAAGCAAGACATAACCTAAGCTAGACGCCCCACCTAAAATCCACTGCCCGCTTTCCTTGCCCGTCACATATCCTGCTGCAAGGCAACTTACTACCAATCCAATATCCATTAACATGGTGGTGGATAATCCCGTAAACCCCATGGCTGTCCAAAATAATCCCGCAAGCAAAGTAATGACGGTAACTAATAGAGCGGCACTCATCCCCTTAAGGATCGAATTTCCCATGCGGATCGCTCCCTTCCATTCTTTACTTCATATCTATGTCAGACCTGTCCCATTCATGCGTGCAATCAAGGAAAGTCCGAGATAAAAGGAACATTCTTCCTTTCCCATCTTAACCCGCTAGAGAATATAGTAATAATCAAGGAAGGGGGATTCTCCATGGACTACACCCGCTATGTTGTACAACCTGGGGACAGCATCTATAAAATCGCCAACGCTTACAAAGTGGAAATGTCCGATATTATCAATCTCAACCACCTCAAACATCCAGACCGCATTTATCCTGGCCAGGTGCTTTTGTTACCCACCTCTGAATGTCAAGATATCACGCCCGGAGAACTATCCGAGCCTAACTTTACTTATGCCATGTGGCTATTCGATGTCTATGCCGGTAAAGATTCCGAGCTTTCCGCGGTAACGACCTACCTATACCAAGCCGTAGTCCTCGATCGGCCAGAGTTCGATGAGCTCCTAAGGCCTCTTGCCTATGACGAACTACGCCATTTAGAACAACTGGCTTGGTGTATCCGCTTTTTGGGTCTAGACCCCCGTTATGGAGCCTTCAGCAAAGGGCGTTGGTTTGATTGGCGTTCTCGTTACCTAAATTACAGCACAGACCTCTGCGCCATTCTTGACTACAACATGAAAGATGAAGCCGCTGCCGCAAAACACTATACCGACCTAGCCGGGAAAATTCCTATTCCCGAGATTCAAACCATTCTTCTCCAAATCTCGGCTGATGAAGAGCGCCATTACCAATGCTTAGCTGATGCAAAAATGCACTTCTGTGGTTGTGAATCTTCCGAATCTCTCCTGATCAGTAAAGCTGAAACCGAAGCAGAGTGATGATAAAGAATAAATAAAATCCTCCCCCCGCCAGCAAATGCAGAGGACAAAGGGACCCTCTTCGCCGTAGCGTCAAATAGATAAAAAGTCCCGAACCAATAGCCAGTAGAGCACTCCATAAAGCAAGAGGCTCCAGTTGCCATGGCGTTAGAGCTATACCTAAGGCCGGAATCACAGAGCTTTGAAAAACCATTGCCCCAGTAATATTTCCCAAGGCCAAAGTATCCTTCCCTCTCCTCAACCAGATGACACTATTAAACTTTTCCGGAAGCTCCGTCGCGATCGGAGTAATAATCAAGGACAGTATAAAAGCTGGAATCCCAGTTAGTAGAGCGACCGATTGCACAGCTCCTACAAACACATTAGCCCCCGCCACGATTCCCAGCAAAGCACAACACAGCTGGATAAAAATAATTGCGAGGGAAGGATTAGAATGACGCTGGGAAAAATAAAGCGGTGCTAAATAGCCGCACTCATCCGTCCCCAAGCAGTTGTACACAGTTTTTATCACATAAATTAAATAGAGAATAGGTAAAAGACCCGCCACAGCTAACTTCATTTGGTGGTTAGGTAAAAAAGAGGCCCCGATTGCTATACCATACACCACTAAGAAAAAGGCAAGATCATGCTTTATCACGGCCGTGTTGATAAACAAGGGCTTGTTGCTACGCCTAAAAATCAATGCTGCCACACCTGAAATAAAAAAGGCTAAGGTAACTAACATAAAAGGAGCACCCAGAATCGCTCTAATTCCCACATCGGCGAGTTCTTCCCCACCGCCCATACCAAGGAAGGCAATAATCGGAACCATCGTCTCCGGTAGAGCTGTACCCACGGCTGCCAGCACACTCCCTACCGCTCCCGCCCCAAGGTTAAGTCGTTTTCCCAGCCACTCCACCCCATTGGTAAAGACTTCAGCGGACATTAAAATAATCCCCAGACCGATAACCATCATCACTAAATCGTTCAAAAGGCTCCCGCTCCTTACATACACTTTTGGGATCAAAGTATTTTATCCCCATAATGTATATTCAGAGGGAAGCCTTCTCATTATCTAGAAAGGTCTCCATATTATCTTTTTCGGCAAACTATCAGACTTCAGATTCTTGTTCGCCACTTTCCACATCTTCATCCGTCATAGCGAGTATTTCTTCAAGAGCTTGATGTAGCTCAGGAACCCCTAGTCCAGTCTCCGCCGAGTAGGGGATAATCATACGCCAATCCGGAATATTCAGGGCCTTAGCTATCTGACTTAAATGCTTCCCCCATTGCCCCTTAGAAATCTTATCCGCCTTGGTAGCCACCACAAGCACCGGTAGTCCACGATTCCGCAAAAAACCATGCATCTCTTCATCTTCAAGACTGGGTATATGGCGAATATCCACGACCTGAATAACAGCTCTTAGATTCCCCCTCCTAGAGAAATACTCCTCCATCATCTTACCCCAATTGGCCTTGAGCTCTTTGGAGACCTTGGCATAACCGTATCCCGGCAAATCCACAAAGCCCCATTCATCATTAATCCGATAAAAATTAATCATTTGGGTTTTGCCCGGCGTGTTTCCCGTCCGAGCAAGATTCTTGCGATTAATAAACTTGTTGATTAACGAGGATTTACCCACATTGGAACGTCCCGCCAGAGCAATTTCCGGTTCAGGCCCTTCCGGGTATCCATTAACACTTACGGCAGAAGTAATAAATTCCGCCTTACGAATGATAATCACAACACATACTCCTCTGAATCAAGGGGACAGGCCCCTCTTTTCATTTTCTTTCTTTTACACGTAGTAGGAGTGGGACAGGATATCTGTCCCACCAACCCACTAACCCTCTATCCCGCCTACGAAATAGGATGCTCCGGTGTTTGAACCGCCCCCGGGATATCCCCTTCCCCAAAAATAGGGAAACGATTCCTACTCCCTAAGTATTCCTCAGATTCGGCCACAGGCAGCAAGGCAATCTGAGCCACTTCTTCCATCCGACTCACAAAGTGAAACTCCATTTCCTCGCACACATTCTTAGGTACTTCTTCTAGGTCCTTGCGGTTTTGCTCTGGCAAAATCACCTTCTTGATCCCTGCCCGATGGGCTGCCAGGACCTTTTCCTTGACCCCGCCGATCGGTAAGACATTACCTCGCAAGGTGATTTCACCCGTCATGGCTAAATCAGAAGGTACTGCCCGTTTAGTTAAAGCCGAGGCCATAGCAGTAGCCATAGTAATTCCCGCAGAAGGGCCGTCCTTGGGAATCGCTCCTTCCGGAACATGGATATGGAGATCGGTCTTTTCATAAAAATCATCCGGTATCCCTAATTCACGGGAATGGGAACGAATAAAGGTCCGTCCCGCATAGGCAGATTCCTTCATCACATCTCCCAGCTTACCTGTTAAAGTCAGCTGCCCTTTACCGGGCAGCGGAACGACCTCAATGGTTAGGACATCCCCACCCACTTGTGTATAAGCTAAACCTGTGGCTGCCCCAATTTCTGGTTTCAGTCTTGCCTTTTCAAAATGATAACGCTGAGCTCCTAAGAGCTCCTCCAACATCTCCGGAGTCAGAGTCTCAGTCATCCATTCCTTTTTTACTACCCGTGTGGCGACTTTACGGCACAGATTGGCAATCTGCCGCTCGAGATTCCGCACCCCTGATTCACGAGTATAGCCTTGGACGATCTTCAGAAGAATCTCGTCCTCGACCACCAATTGAGCGTTCTTCAAGCCATGGGCTTTGAGTTGCTTAGGCACAAGATAGCGTTTAGCAATATTGACCTTTTCCTCCTCGGTGTAGCCGCTCAGGGAGATGACCTCCATCCGATCTAGGAGAGGTTGCGGTATGGAATGCACAGTATTGGCTGTCATAATGAAGAGGGTACGCGATAGATCGTAGGGCAAATCCAGGTAATGGTCAGAAAAGCTATTGTTTTGCTCAGGATCGAGGACCTCGAGGAGCGCTGACGCCGGATCACCACGGAAGTCCGAGGCCATCTTATCGATTTCATCGAGCAAAAAGACAGGATTTGCTGTTCCTGCGTTCCTCATCCCTTGAATAATCCGCCCCGGCAGAGCCCCGATATAGGTCCGCCGGTGCCCTCGAATCTCAGCTTCATCACGAACTCCACCCAAAGACATGCGCACAAATTTCCGATCAAGAGCACTGGCTACGGACTTAGCCAAGGAGGTTTTACCTACTCCCGGTGGTCCCACAAAGCAGATGATGGGACTCTTCATCTTGGGTGTCAGCTTGCGAATCGCTAAGAACTCAAGAATCCGTTCTTTCACTTTTTCCAGACCATAATGATCCTCATTCAAGATCTTTTCGGCACGCTTGATATCCATCTTATCCTTGCTTATTTGCGTCCAAGGAAGGGCAATAATCCAATCCAAATAGGTACGCACCACTGTTCCTTCCGAGGACGCTTGGGGCATCTTCTCCAGACGGTCGATTTCCTTTAAAGCTCGCTCTTCTACTTCTTTGGGAAACTTTCCCTGAGCAACTTTCTCGCGATACTCCTCGACCTCAGCTTGCTTTTCGTCCTTATCCCCTAATTCCTTCTGAATTGCCTTCATTTGCTCCCGCAAATAATATTCCTTCTGAGTCTTTTCCATCTGCTTACGAACACGAAGACCGATGCGTCGCTCCAACTCAAGGACTTCATTTTCCCGCATAATAATTTCTGTTAACCGCTCTAGTCGCTCAGCTACATCAAGAGCTTCTAAGATGGATTGTTTATCCCCAATCTTTAGATTCAAATGGGAGGCCACAATATCTGCCAAACGCCCGGGATCACTAACTCCCAGAACCGTGCCCAAGGTCTCTTGGGGAACTTTTTTGCTGAGCTTGGCATATTCTTCGAACTGGTGGATTACCCCATGGGTCAAGGCATCAATTTCCGGGGTAATATCACTTACTCCCTCTTCATCCTCTTCAACCCGCACCTTAAAATAGGGCTCTTCTGCTATGTACTCGAGAATTTTTCCCCGCTGCTTCCCTTCCACGAGAACACGCATCGTCCCCCCGGGAAGCTTTAGGAGTTGCTTGATTTCGGCTAGAGTACCGATCGTATGAATGTCATCAGGCTGAGGTGAATCAATCTCTGTCACTTTTTGCGTTGACAAAAGTAGGATTCGATCGTCCAGCATAGCTTGCTCGATAGCAGCCATGGAGCGTTCCCGCCCGACATCTAAATGGATGACCATATACGGAAAGACCAGAATCCCTCTCAAGGGGAGCAACGGTAATTCTCTTTCTTTACTCATTTAATTCCCTCCCTACCCAATGGGTAATGGTATAACAACCACAGATTATCTTTTTTCAGCTAGACTGAAAAAGCACACTACTACTAGTGTGCCATTCTCTGTTTCATCTATTCTAGCATGATTGTCCTTGGTCAGGCAAATTGACCGAGGATGGATTCGTCTTGGGGTTAATCTCCAGCCGCGCCAAAATCTCATCTAAAGGGGTAGGGTTTACCACCTTTTCTTTATGAGGGTCAGCCAGTAGTGCTCCCGCCAAGACTTCATTGAGTGTCTCAACAGGGATAACTTCCATTCCCTCCGCGAAATTTTTGAATCGTTCCTGCCAATTTTCTTTAGGAATAAACACCCTACGGCAACCCGCTTGATGGGCTGCCTCAAGCTTAGCCGGAACCCCTCCTACGGGCTTCACCCCACCTCGAATAGATAGTTCACCGGTCATTGCTAGGTAATTATCCACCTTCTCTTTACGAATCGCCGATACCACAGCCGTAGCCATGGCAATCCCTGCCGAAGGTCCATCAATAGGCACCCCTCCTGGGAAGTTCACATGGATATCATAGTCATGGGGGAATATCCCCAGTTGTCGCCGAATGACAGTTAGCACATTTTCGACTGAACTTCTAGCCATACTTTTGCGACGTGTTTTCTTAAAGTTACTTCTTTGCTCCTCTTCTTCGATGATGCCCGTAACTAAGAGCTCTCCCGTGCCAGGGGCCACAGAATTGGCTGTAACCTCTAACTCCAAGAGCATCCCCATATTGGGACCATAGACTGCCAGACCGTTAACCAAACCAGCTTCCGCTTCGAGAGGAACCTTGCGATCGGGCCGGGGAACATATTGACCTGAAGTAACCACCCATTCCACTGTGGCTGCATTGATCTCCATCTGCTTATCCGTTTGGGCTACACCCGCGGCCAGTTGAACGATATTAACTGCCTCACGTCCATTCGTTGCATACAATTTGACCACATTGAGGGCGCTCATTGTGATGGGAATCTCCATCTTAGCAGCTGCACCTCGAGCAATCTGGGCGATTTCTTCTGGTAAGAGGGAACGAAAAAAAATCTCCATACATCTGGAGCGGATAGCCGGCGGAATCTCTTCCGGACTCCGAGTGGTTGCTCCCACCATACGAAAATCCGCAGGCAAACCATTTTGAAAAATATCGTGAATGTGAGCAGGAACATTAGTGTCTTCTGAGCTGTAATAAGAGCTTTCTAAAATGACCTTTCGGTCTTCCAATACTTTCAACAGTTTATTAATCTGGATAGGATGAAGTTCCCCGATCTCATCGATAAAGAGCACTCCCCCATGGGCCTTCGTTACCGCTCCAGCCTTTGGCTGCGGTATGCCGGCCATACCCATGGCTCCAGCTCCCTGGTAGATTGGATCATGGACCGAACCGATCAAGGGATCTGCAATCCCTCGTTCATCAAAGCGAGCCGTAGCCCCATCGATTTCTATGAACTTAGCTTCTTCCTTAAATGGGGAAAGGGGATTCTTTTTTGCTTCTTCAAGAACCAAACGGGCCGCAGCCGTTTTTCCTATACCGGGAGGCCCATAAACCAAAACATGCTGAGGATTGGGCCCACATAAAGCCGCCCGTAACGCTTTAATCCCCTCCATCTGCCCCACAATTTCTTCAAAATGAGCAGGTCGAGTCTTCTCGGACAATGGAGTAGTAAGAGCGATTTTCCGCATCTTTTCTAACTTCTCTAATTCTTTCTTAGATTCCCTCTCGATTGAGACCTTATTCCCTTGTTGGGATTTAAGCAGACCCCAAAAATACAAGCCAATGATGACGGCAAAGATAAACTGTACCATCATAACGATTCCGGTTAAGCCAGCCATAGTTTTATTCCCTCCTGAGGCTAATACTTTTTATACTTGCTAGTATTGCCCGCGAAGAGACTTTTAATAATAATGTGAAAAGAGGGGCCTGACCCCTTTTTGCAAAAAACTGAGGCAAGGATAACTCCTTGCCTCAGTTTTTATGCTGATTCTTCTTTTTTATTTTTCTTGTTTTTATCGATAGTCACGAGCAGTGGTTCTTCCTTCTTGGCGATGGCATCTTTGGTGACGACGCACTTGGTCACATCACTACGGGATGGCAGGTCATACATCACATTGAGCATAACCTCTTCCATGATGGCTCTTAGGCCCCGAGCCCCGGTATTGCGTCGAATCGCTTCTTCCGCAATCCCTTGGAGTGCATCTTCCTTGAATTCCAGGGCGACCCCATCGAGCTCAAGGAGCTTTTCATACTGCTTCACTAAAGCGTTCTTAGGTTCAGTCAGAATCCGCACCAAAGCTTCCTCATCCAAAGCATCCAGTTTGACCATAACCGGCAAACGTCCGACGAACTCTGGAATCAGACCAAATTTAAGAAGGTCAGCAGGGAGAAGCTCTTTGAGTGACTCCCCAATATTCTGCTCGCCCTTTGCCTTAATCTCAGCTCCAAAGCCCATCACCTTTTTCCCGATGCGGTTTTGGATAATCTTATCGATCCCATCAAAAGCTCCGCCCACGATGAACAAGATATTCGTGGTATCCAATTGGATGAACTCCTGATGAGGATGCTTACGACCCCCTTGGGGCGGGACGCTAGCTACAGTTCCTTCTAGAATCTTCAGAAGTGCCTGTTGCACTCCTTCCCCGGATACGTCACGGGTGATGGAAGGATTCTCTGATTTACGAGCAATTTTATCAATTTCATCAATGTAGACAATGCCTTTTTCAGCTTTCTCCACATCATAATCTGCAGCTTGAATCAGCTTGAGGAGGATATTCTCGACGTCTTCGCCCACATAGCCAGCCTCTGTCAAAGAGGTCGCATCCGCAATTGCAAAAGGCACATTCAGAACTTTGGCCAACGTTGAAGCAAGCAACGTTTTGCCTGATCCGGTAGGTCCCAGCATCACGATATTCGACTTTTGGAGTTCCACATCATCGATTTTCATACCCAGATTGATTCGTTTATAGTGGTTATAAACAGCAACTGACAAAGCCTTTTTGGCCTCATCCTGCCCAATCACATACTGGTCGAGAATCGCCCGTATTTCTTTGGGTTTTGGAATATCTCCAATCTCCATCCCTAAATCTTCATTGAGCTCTTCCTCAATGATTTCATTGCAGAGTTCAATGCACTCATCGCAAATATATACACCAGGGCCAGCAACTAACTTTTTAACCTGGTCTTGAGTCTTTCCACAGAACGAACATTTAAGCTGGTTCTTTTCGTCGTTGTACTTTGCCATTCCTCTCACCTCTTTAGCACAGAATACCTCTGCACATAGACTATGCCTGTTCGACGAGGAAGTTTACCGTTTTTTCGGAAACTAAGCTCTGGCGATACATGCCAATCTCACCACGTGCCATGAGGGCCTGTTTCAAATTTTCCGGGCTGGTCTGATAACGTTCTGCGAGTTTTGCTAATTCGCTATTTAGTTCTTCTTCGGTTACTTCAATTCCTTCTGCTTTAGCAATTGCTTCTAGAACGAGTTCGGTTTTGACATTCTCCGAAGCTTGAGGGCGAATGTTTTCTTTTAAGGAATCCATGCTGGTACCCGTATACTGACAATAGGTTTCTAGGTCCAGACCTTGATAAGAAAGATTCTGCGCCATATCCTCGAGCATCATACCAATACGATTATCAATCATAGCTGTTGGGATTTCGACACTCGCATGATCTACGGCTTTAGCAACGACAGCATTTTTATATTCCGCTTCTGCACGTTGTTCTGCCGCTTTCATCAGTTTGTCTCTCAAGTCTGCTTTCAATTCATCAAGAGTCTCAAATTCGCTGATATCTTTGGCGAATTCATCATCCAAAGCAGCTATTTCTTTTCTCTTAATTCTGTTGACTTTGACCTTAAACAAAGCTTCCTTACCTTTAAGGTCTTCAACATGATATTCATCTGGGAAGCGAACGTTGACATCAACTTCCTGTCCAATTTGCGCTCCGATTAATTGCTCTTCAAAACCAGGGATAAACGAACCGGATCCGATGACTAAATCATAGCCTTCAGCGGTACCTCCGTCAAAAAGAACTCCGTCGACAGAACCTGAAAAGTCAATATTAGTATTATCTTTATCTTGAACAGATCCCTCTTCAAGATTGAGAATCTTAGCATGTTGATCTTGCTTACGAACAAGATCTTGCTCTACTTCCTCATCAGTCACCATAGCAGCCGTCTTTTCCACTTCTAAGCCCTGATAGCTTCCTAGTTCAACTTCAGGCTTCACAGTAACCTTAGCCTTAAAAATCAAGTCCTGGCCATCTTCTATTTGGACAAGCTCGATCTCCGGGCGATCGACCGGCTCGATTCCTGCTTCATCCACAGCCTTCATGTACTCAGCACCAAGAATATCATCCGCAGCATCGTTATAGAGTGCGGCAGTTCCTACGTGACGTTCAACCATGATGCGTGGCGCTTTCCCTTTGCGGAAACCCGGTACGTTCACTTTACTAGCTAATGCTTTGGCAGCCTTGTTTACTGCTGCACTAAATACTTTCGCATCGACGGTCACTTCAAGCTCCACAGAATTCTTTTCTATTTTCTCCATTTTTACTGACATTTGCTGTGCTCCCCCTTAATACTTCCTTTGGAAAAAAAACATATCTATGTTCATCCTCATGCTGAAACTAGTTTGTCCGGAATTTCCTTGAGGCAAACTTGACATTTTTCGTCATTTATTGCCTACTCCTGCTTTTCAAACAAGTGCTAAAGGGGGAACTTTGCGTTCCCCCTTCAAAGCAAGGTTTCCATTAAGGAAAGTTGCTTCAGATGGACTTATCCAAAGGTACTAATAACAAATTTCCTGACCATTCTACCAGACAGTATGCCTAAAATCAAGTTGTCAAGGCTTCAAAGGCCCTATTTTAAAAAGTATACATCATTTCATTAGAGTATAGCAAGGATATGTTCAACTGCTCTTTCACTAGCATGGCCCGGCAAAGCATTGGCGGCAGCTTTACGCATGTTCTCAATCTCCTCCGGATGACTAAGGAGAAATGTAATGGTTTCCTCCAACTCCTCCTCAGTGGTAGCCAATTTGGCGGCCCCAATCCTCTCTAAGAAGTGCGCATTTTCGGCTTCTTGACCTGGGATAGGCTTAAAGACTATCATGGGTAGCTTCTTCGTTAAGGATTCAGATACTGTGAGCCCGCCGGCCTTAGTGATAATTAAATCGGCAACGCTCATCAGCTCTTCAACATTTTTGATATAACCATAACAAACCATAGGATTATGCCCTTCAAGGCCTTCGAGGGTACGATAAAGCTTTTCATCCCGTCCGCAAACGACCAGGATCTGCAGGGAGGTCTCAGAATTCAAGAGCAACTTACATATTTGTTTAGAACCGCCTAACACCCCGTAAGCTCCCCCCATAACGAGAATGGTGGGGCGAATCGGTTTCAGATTCAGCCGTTGCGACACTTCTTCTCGATCAAGGACTTGCTCAAACTTCGGACTTACCGGGATGCCGGTAATTTTAATACGTTCAGGAGCAATTCCTTCCGCTCGCAGTCCATCATAGACATCCTGACACCCAACAATATAGAGATCCACACCGCGATGGATATATTGGCTATGTACCCCATAGTCTGTAACTACAGAGGCGACCTTACAATCTAAGACTCCCTTATTACGTAGCTCGCCTAAAACTACTCCAATAACTGGATAAGTACAGATAATCACGTCAGGATTTAGTTTTTTGATATAATCCAAGAATTCTTTGCGCCCCACGATATTAATAAATCGTTGGAACAAGGAATCCTGACGTATTTTAGAGGTCCGATAATAAAACATTCCGTAGAGCTTTGGGGTATGCTTAATCAATTTTATATATGTATTCTTGGCAAGTGTATTAAATCTTTTACTTATAAAAGCAAGAAAATCCAAGTGGGTAATTTCTGCATTTGGTGATTTTTCGCGTAAGGCTTCGATCAATGCTTCAGCAGCTCTAATATGACCTGCTCCAAAGGTAGCGGAAAATACCAAGACCCTTAACTCCTCCACGCTATTGTCCTCCTTAGGGTTTAGCTTATCTTTTATTATTTTAACTCATTATAACATAATCTTGAATCAAGTATATTATATTCCATATTTTAGCAGATAATGAGCATATAAAAAAGCTTGTCTTTTAATCAGAACTACGCTATAATCATACGTGCAGCAACAAACATGCGAGAGTGGCGGAACTGGCAGACGCACTGGATTTAGGTTCCAGCGGGAAACCGTGGGGGTTCAAGTCCCTTCTCTCGCACCAAATTAAAAGATTAAGCGCACTAAATGAGTGTGCTTTTTTTATTTCGGGAGCATTTTTCCGCTCCGTCGTGATCGTCGTGTAGCGACGGAGCAAGCATGAGTGAGGCCATTGCTTGACGAACTCATCTGTTCGTTTTGCAATGGCCTCTTGCGCTTACCTCTAAAGAAAACGGCTTTTTTGCTTTGGGTTATTTTGCTTTACATATTAATGTATAGAAAAACTCTACAAGCACCTTAGTCTTGCTCCTGACTTCCTTTCACATTCCCCCGATCGTCGTCACGATCGCGGGCATTCTTGTCCTTATTGTCATTTTGATTGTCACGACTGCGGTTCTTGTCAGAGTTTGATTTATCTGCTTCCTTATTATCACGAACTTGGTCATTATCATCATCTTTAGCTTGGTTATTTTCTTTATCTTTATCTGGACCCTTTAGCCCTAATTCCGCTTGTAACTGTTTCAAAGTATCTTTTGCTTCCTTACGCAGTGCTTTGTAATCTTCTTTTGTTTGTTTGTCCATTGCCTTAGCATTTTCTTTTTCAAGAGCATCGGCATCCTCAACACCCGGTGTTGTCTCATCTACTGCATCGGTCTCCGTTACATCATCCTCTGTTGTCTTTTCCTCTTCTTGATTCTTTGCTTCCATTTTCTCCATCTTATCTACTGCCTTTTCCATAGAACGGACAATATTCAGTGCAAGTCTTTGGGAAGCTTGAGGAGGAAGTTTTTCCAGCAGGCCTCCTAGGACAATGACATTATTAGCATTGACCTTGGTAAAAGCTTCTTGGAGATTTTTATATTCTTCTGACTCCGGATTCTCCAGTTGGGTTAAAATTTCTTGGGCATTAGCAATCTTTTCATTATAGCGAGTTAAAGCCTTCTCAAAAGCTTTGAGCTTCTTTTCAGAAATTGATTTCGCAGCCTCCTCGGTTTCCTCGGTCTCCGTAGCTTCCTCGGTCTCCGTGACTACCTCGTTTTTCTCATCGTCATTTACTTTCTTGGCCAGAGCTAAGATTTCTGCCATACTTTCATTGGCATGTTCCTCTAGAAGTTTAATTTTCTTCTGAGAATCGAAAGTAAGAGCAACCTGCAATTTCTCAACTAGCTCATCGAGCCAATACAAGGGGGAATCAGGAAGAGTTCCCGGATCGATTTCTGTTGCGGACACAATAGCGGTCTCTTCTGTAGTATCTGCTAGTACCATTACCGGGGATACCGGCAGAGCCATAAGGGCCGCTGTCAATATGAGTGCGATTTGTTTTTTCATGTTTTCTCTCTCCCAATTATTATTTTTGATTCTCCGAATTCGGTTTTAGCGCTTTCATCTATAATTACGAGCCCATTATTCCTTTTTCGGGGGGGACAAAACTAATTTCATCTCAAAAAAATCATCTACTGGTGCAAGTACGTTAGCTTCGGAGCGCAAAAATGCTCTCAGCGAAGGGAGTGCATCACACCCCTTTTGCCAAGAGCATTAAGTTCATTAAGGTAAAGTTAAGTTTTAGTTATGTGGTTCTGCAATCAATCTAATCTTTCAGTTTGGACAGGTACAGGAGCTGCTACACCAATGAAGACGAAGCGATCCTTACCGGTGTTTCTCATGCCATGAGTTTGGCCTGGCTCAGCGAGAATCGCCATTCCTTTGGAGATAGGGACTTCTTTACCATCACCTGCAAAGTACAATCCAGATTCACCTTCAAGGCAAATCCATACATCATCAGCGTTGGGATGCATATGCAGGAATACTTCTTGTCCGGGTTCTAGGCACCACATAGCTGCTAGAGTCTTTCCAGATTGGTACACTACGACTTTTTGCGGCACATTGGCATCAAACTTCGCAAGTTCACCCAGATTAAATAATCTTTTTTCCATACGATCAACTCCCAATTTATTGTAGCCTTTAATTTTAAAAAGCTTCTAAATCATTTTAGCACAATACTTGTTTATTCTCTAGCTCGGTTATTAGACAGTAATTTGAGGCGCAACTCCAGGAATCACATAAGTCTAAATCAGAATAAATACGATGACTAGTATAAGACATTCTGTATAGTTGATCAGATAAGCACTGCGATGGGAGCTACCTAAAATAAGAAACCTAGTACAAGTCCGCAGGCCCTGTACTAGGTTTCTTTAGAGTTTTCATTGAAAACTGCAATTTATAAACTTATATAGAAATGATCTTTTCTGGGTTAAAGCGGTTAGCAGGGTCAAAGGTTCTCTTCAGCTTACGGAATGTTTCCATAGCTTCCGGAGTGAATTCCTTATCTAGATATTTTTTCTTAACAATCCCGATGCCATGCTCGCCACTCATAGTACCGCCGAGATCGACGGCCAGTTCACACAGCGCTTGTTCAGCAGCATGAACCCGCTCAACTTCATCAGGATTCCGTTGATCGAAGAGCACCAAGGGGTGAACATTGCCGTCACCAGCATGGGCTACGATACCGATAATCATATCGTAATCCTTAGCCACCTTGAGAATCCCCTCAATCGCTTGTGGAAACTTGTCTCTCGGCAAGGTAATATCCTGAATCGAATAGCAAGGCTTAACACGGGCAACCGATCCAAAAGCGACCCGGCGAGAGAGCCAGATTTGGTCTACTTCTGCAGCTGACTGAGCAATTTTGAAGTCCCTGGCATTTGCTTTCTCAGTGACGCCACGAATGGTCGCGATTTGCTCCTCCATATCTTCCGGATAACCATCGATTTCGATGATGAGAATAGCTCCCGCATCACGAGGCAATCCAGCATGACAATAATCCTCAGTGGTATTGATGAGCAGGTTGTCCATCATTTCTAACGTCGTGGGGATAATTCCAGCCGCAACGATGTCTGCAACGGTCTGAGAAGCCTCTTCTACCTTACTATAAACAGCCAACATCGTCTTTTTCGTGGTCGGCTTGGGTAAAATTCGCAGATATGCTTTGGTAACATACCCTAAAGTTCCTTCAGAACCGACAATGATACGGGTCAAATCAAGACCCGGTTCGCTTTTAAAGTTCCGTCCACCCGTACGAATAACTTTGCCATTGGGCAAAACGACTTCTAAGCCGAGAATGGAGTCACGGGTTACCCCATACTTAAAGCAACGAGGTCCACCGGAACACTCTCCGATATTACCGCCCAGAGTCGAAGCCTTCCAGGAAGAAGGATCGGGAGGATAGTAAAAACCGTATTTCTCGAGCTCTTGTTGCAGATCAAAGTTAACTACCCCTGGCTCAACAACGGCGACAAAATTCTCCGTATCAATCTCCAGCACCTTCGTCATCCGCGTGCAGTTCACAACGATTGATTTCTCTGAAGGGATCGTACCACCACTAACGTTGGTACCGGCACCCCGAGGAACCATCTTAATATTTTGCTCATTCATATATTTGACAAGTTCAACCACTTGATCGGTACTTTGTGGAAACACAACGCCCATCGCGTCACCGCTGAGCAATGTACCGTCATAGCCGTATGCGTAGAGCTCTGTGGGACGAGTCACCACATTTTTCTCTCCGACAATCTCTTGCAGTCGATCAATAATTGTTTGAGATAACATTTTCAGCCCTCCTTCTTTCTTAAGCCAACAGCTTTACACCTGGATTGAGAATACCGTTGGGGTCGAATTGCTTCCGCAGTCCGTCGAGCAGACCCGCTGTCTCCGACCACATCTGTTCATCATTAAACGCTTCACACATAAGCTTATGACCAAGGAGGCCAGTAACATTACCACCTAAGGACATAGCCATATCGTTTACTTTACGAGCAAGAGCCATTTTATCTGTATTCTCAGGCAGCAACAACATAACAGCTCCGAGAAGTCCTTCGACAACGACTCCGGGATAATCGCTTAGGGCACCGTTCATTGCCTTTAATTGAGCCAAGGCTTGCGGCATTTTCATAGGACCTACAGCAAATTCCAGAACACTTTCCGGTGCATTATTAATGGTTTGACGCACTTTAAGCCAGCCCTGAATAAGCTTTTCATAAGCTTCTTTGTCCGTGATGATTTGAACGTCCTTACCCCCGCCTAAGCAAAGAATAGCTTCGATTTCATTGGCCAGTTTCGTACCGGAATTATTAAAACCTTCCAAATCAATCAGAACCAGATGTCCTTCTCCCGGAAGAATCTCTTTAGCTAACGATGCACTCACAAGATTCATCCGGTCTGGATGAATGTGACGTTTAAGCAAGGTGCTGAATGTTTTATTGGCTTCTTCCATGCAATCAAAGCGGGCAACAACAGCCTTTTTCGCAGCAGGTTGAGGTAGAAGCTTGACTAAGATTTTCGTAAAGATGCCAAAGGTTCCTTGGCTTCCCACGGCAAAGTGAATAAAATCATAGCCGGAAACGTTCTTAATGCACTTATTACCGATGAACATAACCTCACCAGTAGCCATTACCATCTCAAATCCCATCATGAAGGTCCTCGTCGGACCATAGTTGAAGGATTTGGAATCCGCATCTCCGATGGCAAAGCAACCACCAACGGAGCTAGTATCCACTGCATAGGGCTCCACAGGGAATAAGTATCCATCAGCCTCAAGCTGTTGGACAAAATCCTGATGAAGCATACCCGGTTGTACAGTAGCAACGAAATTCTTGCTGTCAATCTCCAGCATTTTATTCATGCGGTTCATGATCAGAACGATTCCGCCCTCTAAATCCTTCGTATCGGCGACTAAACCGGCGACGGAGATTTTTACGTTTTGCGCATTGGCTAACTTGACGATATTAGAAACTTCCGCTGTATCTCCAGGGAAAACAACAGCCGTTGTCTTTCCATCTCCCTTAAGATATTGGGCCATATCCCCAGGATTGTCCAAGACATAACTCTCGCCGACAATCCCTTTTAACTCACTAATGATTGTATTGCTCATGACTACCCGCCTTTCCACTCATTTACTTAAAAGCATTCCTGCTTTAATGGATCTTCAGAATCTAGTCTTCGTAAGCTTTAGCCATCAAATCAGCTACGTGCATTACTTTTTGTTTTCCACCGGCCATATTGATTCCGCCTTGTAATCTCATAATGCAGGCAGGGCAGCTGGTAGCTACAACTTCAGCACCGCTGTCTTGAATGTTCTTGGCCTTTTGACGTGTAATATTGGTAGCCATTTCATGATAGAAGGCTTGGACCAGTCCGGAAGCTCCACAGCAACGATCGGCTTCGAACATCTCTATATATTCAACTCTCGGCAGGCTCTTTAACATCTGACGGGGTTGTGTTTTAACTTTGATGCCGCGAACCATATGGCATGGATCGTGGTAAGTTACCTTGACGGGAGCAGAATTATGGAATTTACTTTCATCCACCCCGATTTCAGCCATATATTCAGAGAACTCTTTTACTTTAGCGCAGAACATCTTTACTTTTGGCAGATAGGATGCATCATCAGCAAAGAGTTTAAGATAGTCTTCTTTTAGCATAGCTGCACAGGATCCACAAGCAGTAATGATGGCTTCAACATCTTTAGCTAGGAAAGTATCAATGGTTTTACGAGCATTCACTTTAGCCGTCTCGAAATCGCCATAAGCGTATTGAGGCAATCCACAGCACACTTGATCTTTGGGGATAATCACTTCACAGTCATTCTTGGTTAAAACTTTAACCACGGAATTAGCTGTATCATCAAGTGAAAAGTTTAAGAAGCAACCGACATAAAAAGCAACTTTATGCTTAGGTTGTGCTACAAGAATTCTTTCCGGTACTTGGTTAAGGAATGGGACGCGAGCCACATTCATTCCTTTAATATCGACACCACGGAAATAGTCCATACCGTCGACTTTTTTAAGGACATTCTTGCCAAGTCCACCAAAGAGCTTAAATGCCCGTTCAAGTTTATGCGGGTTGGCTAAGGTGTTAAGGGCATAAGACTTAGCAAAAGGTTTAACTCCTTTTCTGAGCTTCAGATCACGACGAGCTGCCATGACCAGTTCTTTAGCGCTGACTCCACTGGGACAAGCAACAGCACACTCTCCACAAAGCAAGCAGCTATTGATAGCATCCTCATAATCCGCGTCAGGCTCGATTTTCCCATCGACCACTGCTTTGATTAATTGGATTCTTCCCCGAGAAACCATTGGCTCAGCTCCATCAACTTTGTATGTCTTACAAGCAGTATGACAGAAACCACATTTGTTACACGTGTTTAGCATTTCATACTTTTCTGCTAAAACCCCCACTTTAATTTCCCCCTTCACTGTTAGATGGTCAGACCACCGATGCAAATAAATTGAACTGCGTATCAATTCAAGTCACTGAGACTATTATAACTCATCCATATTTTCTTTCAACCCATTGTGAAAAAGTTTATTTAATAATCTCAACATTCTACAAAACTTAGTAATATTTTAATTATCTGGACGAAATCTACATTTTTATATGCTATGAATAATTACGCAGCATTTCAGGTATAGGACATCAAAACGAGGCAGGAAAATCCCTGCCTCGCTAAGTTATGTCACTTATATTTTTGTTATTTAATGATTAATAAATAGGGTTATCCAGTAATTATTGAATAGTTATCACGGGAGATGGATAATTCTCACAGAATCGATGAAAGCCAAAAACATAGGCTGCCATTTTTTCAGGGCGGAGTTTGAACCAATTAAGAATGTTCATCCGCTCTCCAAAGCGATTTTCAGCGACAAACTCTGAGCTAATCCAACCACGGAGTTTCTCATCACCGAGGATCAGTTCCCACCCTAGCAGATTATTCCCCTTCTCGCATTGGGCAATCTTTAGTCCACACCGAGCATGGTAAATTTCAATTAGCTTTACAAACAGCTCAAACAAATCATCCTTAGTCTCAGCAGAGCTCAAAGGAAAGGCAAAATCCTTAGAAATGTCATCAGCCAAACGACTCAGGCCTCTTTCTACTGAATAGCGAGAGACAAGCGATGCCCTTAGGGTCTTATACCGTATAGTTCCCGTATTTAATTCAAACCGCAGGGGTTGTTCGAAACCCTCTAATTGCAGGAGGATTTCTTCCTTCTTTATCTGCCAAGTCCCTGAATAGCGCTTCAGAAAAAGATGAGCAAGCTGATAGGACAAAATCTGTGCCGCTACCTTATTCTCGTCTTGTAGGGAATAGCCCTGGCATTGTTTTACTGGATTGTAGCTCGGTACAGTTAATCTCATTGCATTCATTCCGTCACACTCCTTAATTTTTAGGCTTGGCTTGTCTCACATTATGAAACTACGTTTCATAGTTGCTTTAAAAAAAAGAAAAAAGGAAAGAGATAAGAAAAATAGAGAAGAAACAGGGTATACCATTGTGAAGCTGGCAAAAGCAATGCATCAAACAGATGTTGTTTCATTATTTGATACGTCGTTTCAATGTTTCTTGAAGCTATATTATCATCTCTTCCCCAGAAGGTCAATAGGGAATTTTCAAAAAATTATTATATTTATTCGTTCGATTTTAGCATAGACTACATTCCTGGACCCCGGAAATAGGCATATCCTAATTTAGCAGAAATAATCTCGCCGCTCTTCTTCATTTCTTGACCAATCGAGTCAATTCCCTTTTCTCTCATGCGAGCAGCCGGTCCTGAAACACTAATAGCTCCAATCGCCCGTCCTGAGAAATCATAGATAGGAGTACCCAGACAAATAATACCAATCTCGTTCTCTTCATATTCTACAGAAATCTGGGTCTGACGAATTTCCTCTAGATTCTTGATGAGCTCTGCTGGCTCGACCATTGTATGCGGGGTAAAGCCCGGCATTCCCTTGCTCTCGAGAATTCTCACGACTTCCTCATCAGGCATAGTGGAAAGAAGAGCCTTCCCGACCGCAGTACAATGCATAGGTGCGCGTCGACCGACTTTAGAACGCATACTAACTACGTGTGAGCTTTCCCTTTTATCAATATAAACGACTTCACCGTCATCATGAAGCACTAAGTGGACCACTTCATCAAGTTCCTTGGCCAAATCTTCTAAAACAGGTCCTGCCACCTTGCGAATTTCAAGATCATTGAAGAAACGAATTCCCAACTCCACAATTTTGATTCCTAGCTTATAGCGTTCACTGTTCTTCTCCTTTTCTACATAACCTCGATAGCATAAGGTTTGCAGAATTCGATGCACAGTACTTTTGTGTAGACTAATTCGGTTCCCTATTTCTGTTACTCCCAAAGGTTCCTCAGTATGGGCAAGAACTTCTAAAATATCCAAAGAACGTTCCAACGTTTGAACATATTTTTCTGCCACTTAAAAAATCCTCCAATCAGGTATAAAGTTTCATCAATCAAAACTCTGTTTCGCTTACTCACTCATTGACTAGTATGACTTTTTTAAAAACTTTAGTCAAGTCATGAATCCCAAGTTTTTCGTATGTATCAAAAAAGCACCAGATATCTGGTGCTTCACCTTCGTTATTGGGGTGGATGAGGGGACTTGCTCCGCTCGCTTTCGCTCGCTATCACGCCGGGGCGGGAAAACCCTCCCAAAGGTCGGCTTTTCTATCTCCGCCCGTTCAAGTCCCCTCATCCCTTTTCATACAAAAAAAGCCGTGCGCTGCACGGCTTTTGCTTTCGTATGGGGTGGATGAGGGGACTTGCTCCGCTCGCTCTCGCTCGCTATCACGCCGGGGCGGGAAAACCCTCCCAAAGGTCGGCTTTTCTTTTTCCGCCCGTTCAAGTCCCCTCATCCTTATTCGTACAAAAAAAGCCGTGCGCTGCACGGCTTTTGCTTTCGTATGGGGTGGATGAGGGGACTTGAACCCCCGAGTGCCGGAGCCACAATCCGGTGCGTTAACCACTTCGCCACAACCACCACGTTAAAGTTTAAATGGTGCGCCTGGAGAGATTCGAACTCCCGACAACCTGCTTAGAAGGCAGATGCTCTATCCGACTGAGCTACAGGCGCCCAATAAAGGGAGCTCGAACATCGAAAATTGGTCGGGGCAGAGGGATTTGAACCCCCGGCCTCCTGCTCCCAAGGCAGGCGCGCTACCAAACTGCGCTATACCCCGTTTTCGTGACAATGATTATTCTATCTGATTCGATTACTATAGTCAAGCACTTTTAAAAGTTTTCTTTACGAGTCGTATGCCTTTGCGCAATTTCCTTTAAAACCGGGATAGCGTTTAATAACGCCTGTGCTCGATGACTGATTTTATTCTTTTGACACAAATTAAGTTGAGCCATGGTTCGCCCAAAATCCGGCAAATAGAATAATGGATCATAGCCAAATCCTTCTTTGCCACGACGCTCATTCAAAATCCGTCCCTCTACCGCACCCTCAGTTAAAAATTCTTCTCCAGCTGGGGTAGCAATGACTAAAGCACAACGAAAGCGCCCAGTGCGTTGGGCTTCTGGTACCCCTTCCAGCTCATTTAATAACTTATCATTGTTTTTATCATCATCTTTAGATTCCCCCGCATAGCGCGCGGAATATACCCCAGGAGCCCCATCTAGGGCGTCCACTTCTAGACCGGAATCATCCGCTAGTGAGATCAGCCCTGTACGCTCAGCTGCAATTCTCGCCTTCATGGCCGCATTTTCAGCAAAGGTCACTCCTGTTTCCTCGACCTCTTCCCAATCCTCGATATCCTCTAATGAAATCACCTCTATATCTTCTCCCGAAAGAAGATCCTGAAGCTCTTTTACCTTACCGAGATTTTTCGTTGCTAGCAAAACCTTCATAACCAACCTGCTTTCAATCCCTCTAATAGTCACACACTGTTCATTAGGTATTCTACAGCACTTGAAGAGCCGCTTTTTGCTCGCGGATTAACTCGTGGATTCCCTTCTCCGCTAGCTCTAAAAACTTATTTAACTCTTCACGATCAAAGGGAATATCTTCAGCGGTACCTTGTATCTCTACAAATTTCCCTTGCCCGGTCAACACCACATTCATATCCACTTCAGCTTTAGAATCCTCTTCATAAGCAAGATCCAAAAGAGCCACCCCACCGACTTTTCCCACAGAAACCGCCGCTAAGGAATCAATGATTGGGTTTTCTTTTAATAAACCTTTGGTCAGAAGATAATTCACCGCATCGACTAAAGCTACATAAGCTCCGGTAATCGAAGCCGTACGAGTCCCTCCATCAGCTTGGATAACATCACAGTCCAGCCAGATGGTCCGCTCTCCCAGCTTTTTGAGATCGACAACGGAACGCAGCGCTCTCCCAATCAAACGCTGAATTTCCATGGTTCGGCCTGTCAGCTTACCCTTGCTGGCTTCACGTTGGTTGCGGGTTTGAGTCGCTCGCGGCAGCATAGAATACTCAGCTGTAACCCAACCGACTCCGCTACCCTTTTTAAAAAGAGGCACCTTTTCCTCCACTGTAGCGGTGCAAATGACTCGGGTCATGCCCACCTCGATAAGAACAGACCCTTCAGGAATACGAGTATACCCTCGAGTAATTTTTATAGGTCTAAGCTCAGATGTCTCGCGACCATCGAATCGTTTCATATTTCTACCTCTTTTCAGTAATTTGCTTACTCGTTGGATTACTTATTATTAGATCTATGACCTATGGCTTATCCATTACTACTCTCTATTGTAGACAGGAAAAGTCAATTTGAAAAGTCCCTTCGTAAACTTACCGCTAACCCATCCCCTAAAGGAAGGATACTGGTTTGAAACTCGGGGTTCTGATTCAGTCGACTTAAAAACTCCCGTAAATGACTGACCATGCGCTCATACTTAGGAGCATATTCAGCACCCGGCACCACCCACCCACGAAAGAGCACATTGTCGACGACGAGGATCCCCCCCGCACCGACCAAAGGTGTGACCAATTCCAGATAATCCAGATACTCTCCTTTAGCCGCATCCACGAACACAAAATCAAATTCGCCCGCCTGGAAATCTGGCAATAGCTTGCGTGCATCCCCTAGGAGAACCTGAATCTTCGCTGACACACCACCACGTTTAAAATATTCTATGGCTCGAGTCCCTCGATCAACATTCATATCAATCGTCGTAATTTTCCCCTCACGATTCTCCAATCCCTTAGCCAACCAAAGGGTAGAGTAACCGATAGCTGTCCCTACCTCAAGAATCCGTGATGCACCACTAACCTTAACCAACCAAGACAAAAAATTCCCCACAGGGGGGGTAACAACCGGGATAGTCTCCTTTAGAGCCTGCTCCTCCATCTCTAGGAATAATGGCTCCCGCTCGGGCAACAAATCTCCTAGAAACTGTTCTAACTCAAAAGAATAAAACACCACTACACCTTCTTTAAAAGAATCTGAACGAGCCTTTCCTTAGTGAGTATCATAACCCCAAAATAAAAAAATAACAATTCTGCCTCATAAGAAAGGACAAAGGCTCCCTGTCCTTTGTCCCAACGTGTAATATTCCCATCATGAAATTTAAAAATTCAATTCGTCCCAGTAGTGATCTAGAGCAAAATTTTACGCGCCCGTTCCATGAGGTTAGAATCTACGGAGGTACCCACACCCCGCCCAATGATTTCGAGAGCCTTTTCAGCGCTGAGCGCCTCTCGATAAGGACGATCCTCAGTTAATGCAGTAAACATATCGGCTATGGTCATGAGGCGTGCCCCTGTGTTTAGTTTCTCCTCAGAGATACCAAAGGGATACCCTTGCCCATCCAAACGCTCATGATGGAAAGCCGCCCATTGAATCACATGATGGGGAAACCCTGCCCCAGCCAACAGATGATACGTGTAATAGGTGTGAGTCCGAATCACCTCGACCTCATGGGATTCAAGGGGTCCCGGCTTATCGAGGATTTTCTTGGGCACGGAAAGCTTGCCCAGATCATGCAGCAAACCGGCGATTCTAATCGCTTTGCAGGCTTTTTTATCCCAGCCAATCCCGATTGCCAATCTCTCGACATTAGAAGCCACATCTTGAGAATGGCAGGCTGTAAAAGCACTCTTTTGGTCAATTAGTCTAGCAAACGTTTTCGCCAAGATATACGTTTGCTTATCATCAATTCTAGAGGTGGACCAGATATCCCATTGATCAAAAAGAAGATCCAAGGAAACCTGAAGCAGGTCTTGGTGCTCTAAATCCAGCCAAAAAGCTTCTGTCTTAACCAACTTTAGAAAAGGAGGGACAACCTCCGCATAGAGGCTTCTTCCTTCATGCTCTTTGACCCACTGGATTAGCTTCCCTCGTTCTTCCCGGTTAAGCACCTTCCGCGAAAGATTCACATCCACCTTATCCGCGAACGAAATGATTTTTGCCACGAGGCTCACCTGGGATGGATCAGCCTTCAAGGCCGCATAGTTACGATGAGGGGCCTCATGATGGTGAAGAATAGCCTCGGATAATATCTCCCCCTCCGGAAAGCGCTTGATAATCTCTGCTCCCAGAAGAGCATGCTCCTTCATCCAATAAGGAATTCCATGGAATTTATGAAATCCCCCCACCGCACCGATATCATGCATCAGACCGGCGATGAGCAGGCGAACCAGCTCATTATGGGACATCCCCAGGGTCAAGCCAATTCTTAAACACATGTATCCGACCCTCTCCCCATGCCTCATGCCAATAGGAAGATTCTGCCCGATCACTATCTCTTCATCCACTAGGGCAAGATCTAATGCTTTAGAGAAGTTCCACATTCTGCGGATGTATAAAGCCTCTGATCTCACAATATCCCTCTCTCCCTCGGATTATGTTCCTATCTAAATATCCCTATTCTCTTAAGCCCATGTGAGCTAAGGAAGTAGCAGAATTAGCCACATCCTCGGAAGCTGCCCCAATCTGTCCAGCTGTCATGGTCAAAGCATCAATTTGCGAAGCAATCTCGCGAACTTGTTGAATACTGGATTGTATAGCCGACATGATATCCCCAAAGCGATCGACCACTCCATGCGCCTCAGCCGCCGCTTCATGCATGGCCTTCGTGGTATCTTCAATGACCTTGCTCACCGCAGTTGTATTTTGCCGAGTCAAAGCAATCATCGAACTAATTTCTTTAACGGATTGCTCTGAATTATTGGCAAGTTTTTTCACTTCCTCTGCCACGACCCCAAAGCCTCTTCCTGATTCACCGGCTCGAGCTGCTTCAATAGCCGCGTTCAGAGCCAAAAGATTGGTCTGCGCAGCAATCTCTTTAATCACGTCGGTAATATTAGCAATCCGAGCCGAACTGTGGTCAAGCTCCGTCATCTTTTCCTGCATCTTTTCGGACATACCCGCCAACCCAAGAATCCGCTCCGAGATTTGTTGAATCTTCTGAGCCCCTTCTTGAGCGAGACTGTCCACCTGACGGGAAAACTCTGCGGCATCGCCGGCGTTGTGAGAGATTTGCTCAGTAGCCTCATGCATTTGAGCTGCCGAGGCTGCTGTTTGTTCCGAGGTTGCTGCTAAGGCTTGACTGGCTTCACTGACTCGACGCTGGAGAAGATCAATCTCCCCGTAGGCTTTTTCCAAATCATCCTTTTTATCTATTTCAGCCATATAGGACTGTATGTAGCTGGCCATAACCACCTGTTGGTCAAAGCTAAAAATGCGCAGGACAGCTAAGCTTAAACGCATCGCTTGCTCCGGTTTCTTACGGTAATGAGCAAAAATTCTCGGTAAAATTAAATCGAAAAAAGTCTGGTACGAACTCAAGTAAACAAAAGGTGGTAAATTAATGCGCTTATGAGTATTGCCGATTTTAATCCGCCCATTAATATACTCTTCAGTAATCGTATCTGGGAAAATGGATAATAGATAGTTTCTTTGTAAACCTCTAAGCCGTTCTACAGATGAAAATTCATTGATAATCCCACCGAGTCGAGGAAGCTTCATAATATGAGCATAAAATTCGTCGACGATCTGGTCGACATCCCTCTCCATAATAGGCTTGAAATCCTTTAAGAGATTCAACTGATCCTGGTCTAACCTTAAAAGCTTTATGGATTCACTAATGTCGAATTGTTGGAGATTCGCCATCTCTTTGCCTCTTTTCATCTAATATTTGCATTGTTCAGCAGATTTCTTAGATTTATTACTTATTATTACTTCTTTCAAAATAACGAAATTCCTGCAGGACATATTACCTACAGGAATTTTTTAAAAATATTTACTTCTATTAACTACTTCCATATTATCTATATCCATTGTATCAGCAAGCTGCTGTAGAAAGGTCCACGGTAAGGTTCGCTTTAGGACGCAAGCGCACGATGGTCCCATCACTGGTGATTCTATATACCGTAATACTACCTTCATTTTCCACAGTCCACTCATGGCAACATTCTCCGCAAAAGTATCTTCCTCGGTTAATCTTGCCAGTCTCTCTCGAACTACACATTGGGCACACACTCAAACCAGCCAACTCCTCTCAACCGAACTCCAAGCCAGTATACCTATCCAGATAGTATTATATCGTATAGTATAACAGACAATTCTTAACTTCCTCTTAAGAAAGTGTGAACTTTTGGTGAACAAATGTAAATATCGACCAAATGCGAGCAATTCTCTAGAAAGCATCACTAAATTTTTCCCTTGCAATTCCCCACAAGGTATGATAAAAAAATAAGAGAGTATTAAATACCTATAGGGGGTATCCGTATGAAAAATAAAATTTCTCGCCGCGCCTTTCTCAAGCGGACTTCAGCCGCTAGCTTATTGGGCGCACTTGCCGCCACTGGCTTTAGCCCATCCGTTCAAGCTTCCGAACTGACTAACGAAAAACTAGGAACTTTAATCGATCTTACCCAATGTGATGGCTGTAAAGGCAGACCCACCCCACTTTGCGTGACTGCCTGTCGCCAACACAATCAAAATCGCTTTCCCGAGCCGCAGAAACCTCTCAAAATGTATTGGCCACAAAAAAAGGTAGAAGACTGGTCCGGCAAAAGAGAGCTTACCTCCCGTCTTACACCTTACAATTGGACCTTTGTTGACAACGTCAAAGTCGAGCACAACGGCCTTGAACACGATGTCCATGTTCCCAGACGCTGCATGCATTGTGATAACCCCACATGCTTGAAACTCTGTCCCTTTAGTGCGATTACCAAAGAGAGCACCGGGGCCGTGTCCATCGATGATGAAATCTGCTTCGGAGGAGCAAAATGTCGCGATGTCTGCCCCTGGGGTATCCCCCAACGCCAAGCCGGGGTGGGTCTCTATCTTCAGATCGCTCCTGATCTGGCAGGCGGTGGTGTTATGTATAAATGCGATCTCTGCAGCGACCTCCTCGCGGTCGGAAAGCAACCCGCTTGCGTCCAAGCCTGTCCCCAAGGAGCATTAACCATTGGCCCTCGTGAGGAGATAAAAGCACTAGCCCATAAAAAAGCCCAAGAGATAGGCGGTTATGTTTATGGAGATCAAGAAAACGGCGGCACTGCCACCCTCTATGTCTCCAGCGTCCCCTTTGACAAGATCGATAAAGCTATCAAAGCTGATAAAAAGGAGAAAAAAGACACATCTCCCGGACGCCCAGGCATGCCCGTAAAGGTCGATAATTACCTTGAAAGCGAAAAGGGATTATTCCACAGCGCTATCATCGCCCCCTTTGCCGGTGCAGCAGCAGCAGGCATAACCGCCTATCGGACCCTCAAGGGTAAGCCGATCAAAGACATCACCTCATCCCCTGTTAATCTGCGAGAGGAGGAAGAAGAGCATGACCACAACGAAAACTAAGGGAAAAGAGGGGAAGGTCTTACGCCAAAGTGCTATCAATCGCTTCGTTCATTGGGCAACAGCCCTCTCCATCTTCATATTAATTCTCACCGGCCTCGGTCAAATGCCCCTCTACAATCGGTATAATGTTACCAAGCTTCCCGGGGCAGAATGGCTCGGCGATTACTTCATCACGATTGGCCTTCATTACCTGGCAGCGGTTCTCCTCATCTTTATCACCTTCTATCACCTCATTAATGCCTTTATTCGCAAAGAATTTGATATCTTCCCTCGTCGTGGGGATCTAAAAGAATCCTACCTTATTATCAAAGCCATGTTCACCAAGGGCCAGGAACCCCCCTCTCATAAATATCTAGCCGAGCAACGCCTAGCCTATCTATTTATCGGCGGTAATGTGCTCCTGCTCATCCTTACCGGGTTAATCAAAATGTATAAGAATGTTCCCGGTGTGGAGCTGTCGAGTTCGCTTCTCTATTGGACTACAATGCTTCATAATATCGGAACAGTCTTACTCATCCTCGGCATTGTCGGCCACCTAGCGGCCTTCCTCATCAAGGAAAATCGCGCCCTGCTACCTGGAATGTTCACCGGTTATATCGACCACGACTATGTAAAACATCGCCATAGTCTTTGGTATAAGGATCTTCAGTCGCAAGATAAGGTCCAGCCCCAACCAGATGCTAGCCTTGGTCTCTCAAGTAAAAATAACACTCATATACCTGCAAAATCTTCATCCATGTAGCCATTTGGTAAAACTTGACTCCTCTTAGAGTATTACTTATAATATAGGTAATACTCTAAGAGGAGGTTTTTTATTATGGCAAAGCAACTTCTTTCTGGAAAGTTAACTAGTAAAGGCCAACTCACTATCCCAGTCGAACTAAGAACCCTTTTAAACATCAAAGAAGGAGACCGATTGGCTTTTGTCTTAGATGAAAATGATAGAATTATTGAAGTTCAGCCCAAAACAAAGAAATCCATCCGCGAAGTCATGGGAGTATTGAAATCCACCATGAACGTTGACGCAGATGAAGCAATTGGTGTGGCTAGGGCGGAACGGGCAAAAGAAATTTCAGCCAAATCGAAGGAGTTAAGGGATGAATAAGGCAATGATAGTCGACACTAACATTCTTATTCGTTTATTTACGAAGGATGATGACCCCCAGATTGAGCAATTAGTTCGGCTTATGGAACAGGGCGATATAGTATTTCACGTGCTATCCATTGTTCTAATAGAAGCCTATTGGGTCTTACACAAGGTATATAACTTCAACAAGGAAACGATATTGCGAGTCTTTGAGGACTTTATCGAAGCTGACGGAATTGAGCTTGATGAGGAAGGTTTAGTACAACGTATCCTTGCTCGTTTCCGAGGGGTAAATGTTGATTTCGTTGATATTTACTTAGCTGAAAAATCGAGAAGCTCAAGGTTGCCGGTATTAACTTGGAATGCTAAGGATTTTAGAAAGTTAGAATGTGAGTTTTACAGACCGCAAGATTTAGTATAACTATCACCATAGGTGTCATAATTTAAAACAAAGAAATTTATCAAACAAAATGAGAAGGACGCCAGTTTAAACTGCATCCTTCTCATTTTGTTTTTGCCATTATTTTTTGCGATACTTGGCCTTGCCTAACTCGTAAAGATTGTTACCCTTTTGATCGATAACCACCATCACCGGGAAATCCTTGACCACTAATTTACGAACAGCTTCGGTGCCTAGTTCCGGATAAGCTATGACCTCCGCAGAAATAATTCGCTTAGCCAGCAGTGCCCCGGATCCTCCGATAGCTCCGAAATAGACTGCCCCATGGTTCTTCATAGCTTCAATGACCTCAGGCGAACGCAGACCCTTACCGATCATTCCCGTCAAACCCCGTTCAATCAGCTTAGGTGAATAAGCATCCATGCGCCCACTGGTCGTCGGACCAGCCGAACCAATCACCTGGCCTGGCTTGGGCGGAGTAGGTCCCACAAAATAAATCACTTGATCACGCACATCAAAGGGGAGTTCCTCACCTCGGTCTAAGGACTCCACCATCTTCTTATGAGCAGCATCACGACCAGTATAAAGTACTCCGCTCAGCAGGACGCTGTCTCCCGCGTGAAGTCCAGCCACTTTATCCTGTGTTAAAGGAAGTTCTACACGAATCGGTTCACCCATCTTATAGCGCACCTTCCTGTCTGCCCTTTAAAACAACTTCCTTATGTCGGGCGGCATGACATTGAATATTCACGGCAACCGGCAAGGAAGCAATATGGGTAGGATAGACCTCTAATTGAACCCCAAGAGCGGTATTCGTTCCCCCAAATCCTTGCGGACCAATCCCTAATTTATTCACCCTCTGGAGAATCTCTGCTTCGATAGCTGCTAAACGCTCTTCAGGGTTGGGCACCCCCACATTGCGGAGGAGGGATTTTTTAGCCAGATAAGTAGCCTTCTCCATGGTTCCTCCGATACCGACCCCGACGATAATCGGCGGGCAGGGATTTCCACCGGCACGCTCTACAGTATCCACTACGAACTGTATCGCCCCTTCCAACCCATCGGAAGGCTTACACATTTTCAAAGCACCCATATTCTCACTACCTGCTCCTTTGGGTGCTACCGTAATCTTCAGCTCATCACCATGCACGATATCGTAATGAATAATCGCCGGGGTATTATCCCCGGTATTCACGCGCTCGAAGGGATCCTTCACCATGGATTTACGCAGGTAGCCCTTTTCATAGCCTCGGCGGACACCTTCATTTAAAGCATCCCCTAAGGCCCCACCCGTGACCATGACCTCCTGTCCCACTTCAACAAAAATTACGACCATACCTGTATCCTGGCACATAGGAACCCGCTCTTCATGGGCTATGGTGGCATTTTCAATCAAGCGTTCAAAAACTTCACAGCCCAAAGGAGATTCCTCCGTTTGCAAAGCCTCCCTGAACTTGTGCATCATATCGTTCCCAAGATTATAATTGGCTTCGATACAAAGCTTTTCCACCGCATCGGTGATTTCATCCACATGAATAACCTTCGGCATCGTCACTGACAACCCCCTTCGCAAACGCTTTCTTTCCCGACAATCCTCTATAGTTACTCCTCATTCTCCTCCAGTTCCTCAAATCCATACACCGCACAGCCAATTGCCCCATTAAATTGGGGTTGCTTAGGTACGACGATTTCTTTCCCCGTTCCCTCTCGCAAGAGCTCCCGAATCGCTTTGCTGTGGGCCACTCCTCCCGTAAATACGATGACTTCGCTAGTATAATTACGAAGAAGGGGTAGAATGCGCTTAACAATGGTCTCATTGACCCCCGCAGCAAGTCGCGACAAAGGTTGCCCTTCCACAATCTTACCGATCAATTCGCTCTCCCCAAACACCGCACAGGTCGAGTTCAATATCACAGGGTCCACCGAATGCTCCCCTAATTCCTCGAGGGTCATCCCTATGACATGAGCCATGTTCTCCAGATATCGTCCCGAAGAAGCCGCACATTTATCATTAGTCTGAAAATCCAACATCCGCCCTTTTCTAACCTTAATAATCTTGCTGTCCTGACCACCAAGATCCACCAGGGTGAAGTCCTCCAGCCCCGTCTGAAATATCGCTCCCTTAACATGGGCTTTCAATTCCGGAATCGTCTCCCCCCCCGCTACCTCCAGGGTATTACGCCCATAACCCGTCGAGATAATACAATCCACCTCAGGTAACCCCAAGGCCTTAAAGTCAACAGCTAGCTTACCCTGAACCTTTCGCCCATATTCCCGATAAAATTTAATCGTATCCAACCGGTCCAAACGCCTAATCTGCGGAAGCTCCCCAGCTAAAGAACACTCCATCACCGCAATCTTAACGCTTCGACTCCCCAAATCAATCCCACATACCAAAGCCATTCAAACATTACTCCCCTATATTTTTTACCATAATCACCACTACTACGACTGCCACTGCTACTCCTACTGCCACTAATGCTGCCACAACCAAAACTACTAGCTTTAGCTGGTAGAAAATCTAAATCAAAGCATCCTAGGATCTTGCTCTACCGAGATCAATCCCACACACCAAAACCAACTACTGCCACTGCTACTCCTACTGCCACTGCTACTCCTACTGCCACTAATGCTGCCACAACCAAAACTACTAGCTTTAGCTGGTAGAAAATCTAAATCAAAGCATCCTAGGATTTTGCCCTACGGAGATCAATCCCACATATCAAAACCAACTACTGATACCACCACTGCTACTACTCCTGCCGCCACTAATGCTGCCACAACCAAACTACTAGCTTTAGCTGGTAGAAAATCTAAATCAAAGCATCCTAGGATTTTGCTTTACGGAGGTGAACGACTTCTAAGCGAGCAGGAAACAAAACTTCGCGAAAAGTACGGCGTGGAGACGGGTTGGAAACAGGACGTTTCCAACAGCCCACTGAGCAGGAGCGAATTGGGCTGGCACCCGTCGGAACAGAGTACTTGAGCGATTAGTTTTGTCCGCGCAGCTTACCGAGTGAACCCCGTAAAGCAAAATCCCCTACTCACGCAGCATCTGAATGAAAGACTCCAACCTCATTTTACTCCGGGCATCTATACCTGTGGGATTCTCACCCTCAAGATTCATAATAGGATATTCGAGTCGTTTGCGCACGATCAAATCTTCAATCTGGCGATAACAGAAGCTCTGAGTGTAGTGGATGATGCCATCCAATTCTCTTCTTTCCGCTTCCCGAGCCACATCCTCAATTCGTCCAAAAACATTATAGGGGTAGGTATAAAGTTGGTATTGCTCCACAATATCTTCCGTCGCAAAAGGCATACTAAATTGCCTTTGCACTTCATTAAAAACAACCCTTGCCCCATGGTCCTCTAAAAAATTATAGAGATCCGGCATAATGGGCGGAACACCCATAAAGCCAATCCGCAGTTCTCTTTTCCTACGCCCTTTAAACTTGCTACTCAGAGGCTCCCGCCCCTTAGCCTCCGCAATGAATTGCTCCATTTCCTGAGCAAAGCCTTCCGGATTTCCGTTAAAATCGGAACAAGAGACCAAGCAAAGGTGATTTTCAAAACCACTGACCTTATTCTCCTCCCAAGTAAGTCGGTCAATTTCCCAAGCAAGCTTACGGACCTCGTCCAAGCGCCGCTTTTGCTCCAGCACTTTATCCCATGAGGTTCCTAAGGCTGTAATCAACTTCTCCAGTTGCAGCACAAGCATGTCCCGATCTCGATCATAGGGAAAAGCAAAAGGAATAATCCCGATGCCATGCTCTGACCAAGTCTCCATCAAAGCATGGGTATTGCTACAATCCCCTTGGGTTACAGCCACAATCTTCTTAATCTCCGGATTCTGTAAAGCCGTAGCATACAAACCCTTAATCCACCCACAAACACTCCGCGGATACCCCGCTAGCTCCGCTTCTTCAATCCGGCGCATGGCTTCTACAGGATCCGAAATAAATATATTATTTAGATCCACCGGGGTATCCCCAGCCGCATAAATGACCTCAACAGGCACCGTTGTCGTTAAACCAATTTTACTCATCTTATCTAAAGCCCCTTATACAAACTTAAAGCCATTATAGCTCTATCTTACTTATTATCCTAAAACGAGTGCAAAGAAATACCAAGTAATTTAGAATTAAACGTCCCAACTGACTTGCTTCACATCATGAATCTGCCCAGGAAGCAAGGTATTACCCACCTGCTCAAACAGTGCCGGATCCCCACTAACAAAGAATCGATGCCCATCAAAACTCTTTTCATTATCAAGCTCTAGCTGCAGAAGTACCTCTTTCAATTCTTCAACCATCGCTTGGGCAGGGTCCACTAAAGTAATCCTATCTTCCATTATTTCTCGGATAACCGAAGCTAGAAACGGATAATGGGTGCAGCCCAGGATGAGAGTATCCACCTCCGCCTCTTGAATCGGAGCTAAATAAGTACGAGCAATCCCCTTTGCCTCCGGCGAGTGAGAGAGGCCCGCTTCCACTAAAGGAACAAACAGCGGACAAGCCTGGGCTCGCACCACTTCAATCACTGCCTTCTCCATCTGCCACCCCTTACGTAGCTCATCCTTTTCCGGAAAAACTCCCTTTGTTAAAACTCGTTTCACCGCCGAAGTATAGGCTTTACTGCGAACTGTCGCCTCGGTGGCAATCAGGCCAATTTTACCGTTTTTTGTTGCCCGTACTGCTGCTCTCGCTCCCGGCTCGATGGTCCCGATCAAAGGCAGGTTAAATTGCTCCTTCAATACAGGAAGTGCATTGGCTGAGCTGGTATTACAAGCAATTACAATCGCCTCAGCACCCTGATCGATTAAAAAGGATATAATCTCTTCACCAAAACTGATCAACTCTTCCCGACTCCGATTCCCATAAGGAACCCGAGCCGTATCACCAAAGTAAATAATTTGAAGTTCCGGAAGCTGCGCTAAGATTTCCTTCATGACCGTCAATCCGCCCACGCCCGAATCAAACATCCCAATCACATGCTGTTTCATATCAAAAAACGCCTCACTTTATCCATAGCAGGTATAACAAAAGCACTGCTTTGGCACTTGTTATCCCTGGGCGACGGTAGCTGCCCTAGTTGTATTATACTATCAACCGATAAAAACTTAAATTATCTTGCTTAAAAAATAGTGGCCCATATGTTACTCGGGTAAACAAAAAGAACGTGGTGTAAAACCCCGTTCGTTGGTCTTTGATTATTATGTTTTAAGCAATGAGCCGGATAAACTCTTCAGCCAATTTGGGGTGGAACTGCTTACCGCGCTCAGCCTCAATGATGCTTAAAGCCTGTTCCTTAGACATGGCACTACGGTAGGGTCGATTCGATATCATTGCATCGTAGGCATCGGCCAAAGAAATGATCTGAGAGAGAAATGGAATCTCCCTGCCATTGATGCCTGCTGGATATCCAAACCCATCAAAACGTTCATGATGATTAAGGATAACCTCCGCCACGTAGAGCCATTCAAGATTTCCGTCTGCTCGATCGAAGATTATCTCTGCTCCCCAAAGAGGGTGACGCTTTATCACCTTAAACTCCTCAGCTGTTAAGGAAGTAGGCTTAATCAGAATCTCATCCGGCACTCTAATCTTCCCCAAATCATGCAAGGGTGCTGCAATACTTAAAATCGCCAACTCATCGTTGGTTAATGTTAGGCTTCTACCAAGAAGTACCGCATACTCAGCTGATTTGCTACAGTGACAGCTAGTCAAAGGGTTCTTCTGCTCAATCCATCCAATATACTCATTGATCTTGCAACTTATCATGCCGATAATCCAACCTCCTTAAGTGACGCAGTTTTATGCCGAGGCGAAACCAATTTTTATGCCGAGGCGAATCCATCGACTCGTAATGTATTCGGATTATTCGACACTTCATCATTAAAAACCTTTGTAGCGCACTTAAAAACCAGGACTTCTTTACAAATCTTATATTTTCACGTTCTCCAATTCAACCGGATTTGCCTTATCGATACGCTCGACTCGCTCTATTAAGCGTTTCAGACTTTCCAACATCGTTTCATGCTCTTCAGAGGTATATTCGGTCAGCACCTCTTTTAAAAAGCGATAGCGTTCATTCATGACGACCTCTACAGTTTTCCTCCCTTTAGCAAGCAGATGCATCCTGACAATCCGTCGATCCCTAGCATCACGCTTCCTCTCCACTAACCCAAACCGTTCTAAGCGATCGGCTAAATCAGTGGCCGTGCTGCAAGCAGTAAAAAGATGTTTCCCTAAATCACCCATAGTCAGTGGTCCAAACTCATACAAGGCTAATAAGGTATTAAACTGAGGATTTGAAATTCCCATTTCGGCAAGCAGAGCTTGTCCTCTGCGAGAGATTACAGTATTTGAGCGACGAATATCCTCTTCTAATTCTCTACTCAACTCTTCATTGATTTCCATTCCCCAACCCCCTCATGATGGACAAATATTGCCAATTTTCACTCTATTTTTTTACCATTTTAGCATACTTCCACTTAAATGAACATGCCCATAGGTTAACTTTTTGAAAGAGTTTCGGAGTTGGGATGCAGCCCGGATGAATGGCTGAAGAGAAGGGCGATCAAACGCGCTGCTGGGCAACATTTCTTTTCTTCCCTGTCAAATGTGTAACTTTTAATCTAAGCAGGGACGTATTCGGTACAACTTTCTCCTGAAAATGGTAGTTTGGGTCTTCACACACATTATAGTGTTTAAGCAATGTGTACAATGCCTCAACCTTTTGATCATCACCCAAATAATCTATCACACCCGTCCCCATTATGCTTTCAAACTCCATAGTACACTCACAAGCACCCACTTGTTTACCAATCACAATCCCATGGGTACATTCCATTACAAAAGCGACTTTATTATTCTTCTTTATCAAGTCGTGCTTTTTACCTACGTTAGAACCGTGAAAATACAGAATGACATCAGAGCCTTCGACATGCATACCAAAGTTCATCGGAACCACATATGGATATTCCTCATCCAAAAAGGCTACATGGCAAACCTCACACGCCTTCATGACCGTGATGATTTCGTTAAAACTTGTTATTTCTCGATCTGCTCTTCTCATACTATCAGTCCTCAAATAGTATTTTGGTTACTCGTCTATTAGAAATTTAGCAACAAACCATCTTAATAAGATTGGCAACCTAGAGGTTCGTTTAGTGTCGGGATGCCTAGATTTTCAGCTAACGCATTTAATTCCTGCAACAATCCATCAGTAATCGGTATTCCCTCATTCTTCCGTTTCTCTGCGGTCACTTGTCGCCTCTCGCCGGGAATTCTGATCTCATGAATACCATCCGCCCTCGGAATTTCCTTAATTTCACAAATCATGTTTCCCAATCTTTGGGTATATTCCTCAACGGGCAAAAGCTTTGAAATATCCATTGCCATAAAACTATGTCCAATATTTACAGAATCACTTCTCTCATCATATATCCATCCCACATGAGTCCCATATGCAGAACCACTGATAATTCCCGACATCACCTCGCCTGCCAAAGCCAATGCATAACCCTTCGCTCCGCCAACAGGCAATACCGCACCATCGAGAGCATCCCTAGCATTCGTTGTGGGGTTTCCATATTTATCAATAGCCCAGCCCTCTGGAATAGGCTTATTCTCCTTTGCTGCTAAGATAATATTACCACGCGCAACTATTGATGAAGACATATCAATAACAATAGGATGATCAGAATTTGGGAATCCGTAAGATATTGGATTGGTTCCAAAGTATGCAGTTCTACCTCCCCAAGGAGGAATAGCACTAGGCGAATTCGTATAAGCCTGCCCGATCATTTGATGCTCTGTTGCCATTTTGCAATAGGTAGAAGCCGCGCCAAAATGATTACTGTTCTTAGCAGTAACAAAACCAATACCATACATCTTTGCTAAATCGATGGCAATATTCATTGCCCGATATGCAACTAATTGACCAAGCCCGTTATCTCCGTCCACGCTAGCTACAGCAGCATTGATATTTTTTCCAATATTAGGTTTGGGGTTGATGCGTCCATTTAATAAACACTTCAGATAAACTGGTAAGCGGCTAATCCCATGGGTATCAACTCCCTCTAGGCTCGTATCCACCATTATGGATGAAACGATTTCAGCATCAGCTACCGGCACGCCACTTGCTTCTAACAGACGTTTACAAAAATCATCAATCACCTGACAAGCAAACACCTGACTCATTCTCGCAACCTCCCTCTGATCCAGCCCCCTCCCCATGGGCGCTCGAATGGATATCTTTTTCCACGGTTTCTATGTGTTTTATCATGTTCTGAAACGCCAAATCGGGATCACGCTGTTTAATCGACTCATAAATCGCTTCATGCTCTAAAACAGATAGATATTGACGTCCGGGAATTTTAAAGCTACTGTCTCTGATTTCTCCGGTTAAATCCAAGATGTTAATCATCAGCCGCTTGAGGACTTTATTACCCGATGCTTCAGCAACCTTAAGATGGAATTCCGCATCAAGTAAAGTAAGTTTACCATCACTCGCGGGGCCCAGCTCTTTACCCCTCTTGACGATCTTCCCGAGCTCTTCGATATCCTTATCAGTAGCATTTTGAGTACACCATAATGCCGCATACCCTTCTAATATTTCTCGAACCTGAAATATTTCTTCAAAGGTACCTAGGGATATCTGGAGCAATGATGCTAATCTCGATGCATCTTCATCCACTTCATTAACATAAGCCCCTAGACCATGGCGAATCGTAACCATACCCAGTCCTGACAGAGTCTTCAACGCATCGCGAACCACTGTTCTGCTCACTGAAAACACATTACACATTTCGCGTTCGGAAGGCAACTTATCGCCTGGCTTAAGTTCACCATTACTTATACTTTGTACTACTTGTTTCACAATTTCCTCGGATAGATTACCATGTGTTTTAACTGGTTCAAACAAAATCAATACCACCCTTACAAAACTCTCCGGTAATATATAATACCACTTAAAATAACAAAGAGGCAATAAACGACTTGTTTTAAAGTTTATTGCCCTCTATGACCATTCCTAATATTCAGTTCTAATTTTATTCGTCTTATTCAGACCATACTTTCTACTAGAATAATATACCTTCAGGGGTTGGCACTTTAAGAAGTACTGTAAATAAAAGATACAACATTACTGTTAGGAACAAAGCAAACCCAGCTGATATACCGATAGCTCTAAGGTTTAGACCCTTTTTACTTAAATACCAGGAACAGAGAGCAAGGAAGAAAAACGTTGATACATAAAACCCAATAAAGTAAATAGCTGCTACATAAATAATCGATGCGATAACAATAACAACGCCCTTAACCTTATCAAAATCCACTTCAGCAACTTGTTCAGAAGCTTTGGCAGTTACGACTCCGCGAGCAAGTAAAAATACTCCAATCAGGGCAATACAGACTTCTAGCACTTGGGGATAAAGGTTAGCATCCGGACTCAAATTCTTGCCTTGAACAAAAAACATTAGTACTACAACCAAACATGCTAAACCAGCTATAATATCTGTCCTACTTTTAGTCATTTTGATTCGCCTCCTTTTTCGCAAGCCGTTTACTAACCACATATGGTGAAAATATAGAGGCCAAGGTTAAAATAATCAAAATGACGGAGATTGCACTTCCAAAGAAGCCACCGAATACAGAGCCATCTGCTGTTCCCAACGCGATAGCCTTAGTGAAATTATCTTCAACAATAGGTCCAAGAATGATACCTAACGCCATCGTTCCTACATCAAGGCCAACTCGATCGCCAAAATATCCAATGAGACCAAAAACGAGCATTACAATAACATCAAGCATGCTATTCCTGATTGCATATGAGCCAATAGCAGCTAATGCGACGATTGCCACGCCAATATAAGGAGTAGGGATATTAAGAATTTTCGCAATCCCCTTAATCAGGATTGCACCAATAATCACCATAATAACATTACCGATAATAAGAGAATTGATAAATGTATAAGCTAATTCACCATTCGTTTCAAATATCTTAAATCCGGGCACAATTCCGTGAGCTAACAAGGCACCCATAATGATAGCTGCTACAGCACTACCGGGAATCCCCAGTGTCAACATAGGAATTAAGCTACCTCCAATTACTGCATTATTTGCCGTTTCACTCGATATAACGCCTTCCATGCAACCTTTCCCGTACTTGCTACAGTTTTTATCCCAACGTTTCCCTTCATTATAGGAAATAATTGAAGCAATTTCTCCACCAGCCCCAGGTAGGATACCAATAATTGTACCAATTAAAGATGACCGCAGGAGGTTAGCCTTACATTTTGAAAAAGTATAGCGCAAAACTCGGAATATAACGCCTTTTTCTTGAGTATAAGAAGCAATATTTTCATTACTACTACCCACGAGTCTAATTACCTGGGAAAAAGAAAACAAACCAATCATCGCCGGAATGACTTCAATTCCTTGAACAAGAGTGTAATTTCCAAAAGTAAAGCGCGGGGCTCCTATAACCGGATCTAAGCCTATTGTTGCAATTAACATGCCCAAAGCAGCTGCAACGAGCCCTTTGGCAACGTTGTTTTGTGACATAGCTGCAATTGTACTCAAGCCGAATATACATAGCCAAAAGAATTCTGCAGCCCCGAACATTAGCGAAAATCTAGCCAAGGGTCCAGCGAGCAGCAAGAGAAATATCGCACCGATAATCCCTCCAAAAGCTGATCCCACTAATGCTGTGTTTAATGCCTCTGGAGCCTTACCATTTTGAGTCATTGGCCATCCGTCAAAGGTAGTCGCAACGGAAGAAGGAGTTCCCGGAGTATTAATCAGAATCGCTGAGTTTGAACCGCCATAAATTGCACCTTGATATATACCACCTAGCATTATTAAGCCACTTATCGGATCCATTGCAAATGTGACAGGGACCATCAGGGCGACTCCCATAGTTGCTGTCAAGCCTGGCAGTGCACCAATAATAATACCCCCGCCAATGCCCGCTATCAAAAGGAATAAGTTAAAAGGAGAAAAAATATTAACGAGGCTTGGCAGCAAATATTCTAACATTAGGTAACCTCCTTTTTAGAAGGGGGCGAATATATATCGCCCCTAACACAATTATGTCATTTGCCAATTTACTTAAATTAACCCAAACTTCTTGAGTAGGTTCTCAGCTTTTGTATTTTGGCCGAAAACAAATTTTTCAAATTCTTCACCTGACATATATTCCATTGGCTGTCCAGCCTTCTTCATATCCGCAATATATTCTGGGTTCTCATTGATCTTCTTGAATGTATCGCGTAAAAACTGAAGCGATCCAGCATCTATCCCTTTAGGAGCAACGAAACCACGACGAATATCAGATACAACATCAATTCCCTGGTCTTTTAGGGTCTTAACGCCTGGTAAGAATTCATGCTCTTTCTCGGCTGCGATTCCGAGAACATTTATCATATCCAAGCTGCGCATTACATCATTTACATTACCGATCATAATATCAAGTTCGCCACCTAAAAGAGCAGCATTCTGATCAGCGGCACCCTTATAGACAATTTGGGCAGGTTCTATGCCAGTCTTTTCCTGAAGTTCGAGGAGCATTAAATGATGGCCGGTAAACGTCCCCACAATACCCACCTTTAATTTCCCAGGATTCGCCTTTGCATAGTCTATAACTTCTTGAACTGACTTAAATTGACTATCTTTTTTAACTGCGATTACTTGCGGGTCATTAACTACCTGACAAATATAATCAAAATCTTCAATTTTAAACTGAGCTCCTTGACCCATCGGCTGAAGTACCATGTGAGGTACGTTAACCCCGCCTATCGTGTATCCATCTGGAGTAGATCGTGCTATTTCTCCAAAACCGATAGCTCCACCTGCACCTGTTTTATATTCAAATACCCAAGGTTGTTCAGGGACATACTGATTCCAATACTTTTGCATAAGACGTGCTTGAACATCACTAGAACCACCAGCACTAAAAGCTATTACCATATTAACAGGTTTGCTAGGATACTTTGGAGCATCACCGGAGCTCGACGATTTGCTACACCCAGTAAGCACTAACGATACCATTATTAGTGTAGCAGCAAGTGTTAGAAAAATTTTATTTTTTTTCATAACCTAAAATAGCCTCCCTTATTCTTTCTCAATTTGAAACGTTACCTATTATGTAAATACTCTTCTGAAGTTTCGCACCCCAAAAGTACAATCCACACCCAGCTGCTCTTAGCAATTTCTCTCGCTTGAACAATGATAGAGATCGATAAAATTAAGAGGTAATATTTTGTTTGAATTTCCAAACTACTACAGCTCTTACCGTCACCCCCTTTGCTGGATATCTCCAAATGTTTTTTTTCACTAGGTATTAGACACCTTTTTAATGGATTTATATTAGATGCTAAGTGCTTCTCTGAAAGAAGCACTTAGCTTAATACGTTCCGTATCCCTTATCTGGGCAAAACCATTATATTCTTTTTAATTTAATTAAGCGCTGGGATAGAGACGAGTCAGAACAAATTCCTTATGATTGAGCACTTCAGCATCGGTTAGACAACCACGTGAAGTTTGTACTGCACATTCCATCACTTTATCAGCTGCCTGATCGAGAGTCAGTTCTCTACTAAGTACACCACTGATGTCCACATCGATATGCTCAACCATAAATTCACAAGTCTTCGGATTTGCAGACATTTTAATTACAGGCTCAATCGGATTACCAACGATATTACCTTGACCTGTGATGAAAATATGGAGGGTTGCTCCTGCAGCCATCATTAGTGTGATACATTCAGCTGCTGCTGCTGAGGTATTCATGAAATAGCGTCCTGGTTTCGTAGGTTCTTCAGCCATTTCCAACAGACCAATAATAGGGCTCTTACCCGCCTTTTGGATATTACCCATGGCCTTCTCTTCAATCGTTGTTAAACCACCGGCAATATTGCCTTGGGTGGGTTGGGTGCCCAAAAGATCGGCTCCCTTGGATTCAATCATATCCATATATTCTTTATGGACTCTTAAAAACTCTTGACCAAGTTCAGGCGTAGCAAAGTGTTTAGCAAGAATATGCTCCCCACCCGTTGTTTCAGGGGTTTCCCCAAAGATAACCGTTCCGCCCATTTCCACCAGACGGTCACCGACGACACCTGCGACTGGGTTTCCAGCGAGTCCAGAAGTCGTATCGGATTCACCGCATTTGAAGCTCACTACAAGATCTTTTAATTCGCACTCGACTTTTTCTAAGGAGGTAGCATATTTTACATATTCATGCGCTTTTCTGGAAGCCATTTCGATAGTTTTCAGGTCACCATAACCTTCGATACCGAAATAAGATACCGGTTTGCCGGTCTCGGCAATGCCATCAGCAACTCGTTTTGCCCAGTTTTGCTCAATACCAATGACCACGACAGCCGCTACGTTGGGATTACGTCCTGCTCCAATGATCGTTTTGAAATGCAGCTCAAGGTCTGCTCCGAATTGAATACGTCCATAGGGATGAGGAAGTGCTAACGTTCCAGCAATATTATTGGCAACTGCCTCACAAGCTGCATTGGATAAATCATCGACGGGAAGAATAAGAACATGGTTACGTATTCCGATACGTCCATTGTCGCGGCGATAGCCTAAAATCTTAGTTTCCATAGTCCCACCTCGCAGTCTTTAAGTTATGTGTATGGACCCAGTCCCCTACCTTAATATCTTCGGTGACTTTACCTACATTCTCACCATATTTTATTAGGGTCTCACCCTTCTTCTTGCCTTTTAGAGCAATTTTGTGTCCCAATTGAATATCTTCGTTCGATTTAACATGGAATTCTTTTCCGCTATGAATGTCCACACCCATGACTTCCTCGCCGGCTTTAATATCAGCAACAGCGACACCAACATCATCTTGAGCTTCATGTAATAAGAACTTATGGCTACTCATCATGTTTCCTCCTTAATTAAATCTCGATTGAATCCTCGCTACTATCATCCCTTATTATAGGAATAATAGAGTTAGCATGGGTTAATACTGTTATTTTTAAATTAGCCGAAGAATTAGGAATAACTTCATCAATCGCTTCTTGCAGGCTCTTAGTAACCTTTATCATCAGTGTTTTTGCCAATTCTGGAGATACTTTGTCAGATACTAAGATTGTTTTCGCTTTTAAGAATGTTCTAGCCCAAAGATAAGCTTTATGTGGACCGATAACAAATTCTTTTTCTTTAAAAGAAGACACAACATCTGACAGATCATCATATATGGCCATTGTCTCTTCAAAACTTTCTTCTCCAGACCCTTCAACACATTGAGCCACTAATATGATAGTTCCTCCTGGCTTAACCAGCTGTAACGCAGGCGTTAAAGCCTTCTGCGCTTGGTATGCATTGATATCTTTCGGAAAACCTCCTGGTGATGCAATGACAATATCAGCTAAACTCATCGATACACCAAAAATACTCTTAGCAAATTCAACCGCAACACGATGGGCCGCTACGGGATGACCAGCGACAGCTTTAATGACCTTTTTTTGGGTATTAAGTACGACATTGACAATCATATCTACACCAATAATCCGACCACAATCCTCTAAATCCATTCGCGCAGGATTTCCTTCCATATGCCCCAGTTCAGCACCGGGTTGAAAAAGCCGGACATGATTTCCTGTAATCGTCTGTCTTCCACCCAAGCCAATAACTGCACCTTTAACACCGGCTGTAAATCCCATAAATTGATGAGCATCAACCATTCCGGTAACGATTTTATAATCTGCCTGAGCAAAATATTTATTAACGTATACCGGAGTCCCTAAGGGAGAGGTACCCAAAAAAGTTAAGCTAGCTTCATCGTCTGCATCGTGAGGAAGAACCTGTTTCACTCTTTTTTGCAGTTCCTCACCAACTATATAAATCATTTCTTCCCGGGTTGCAGGATGATGCAATCCGCCACCCACAAGCACTGTAATTTGGTCTCCATAGATTCCAAATTCAGCTAACCAGAGTAACAGCTTTTCCAAAATGAGGCGAGAAGGCACAGGACGAGTCATATCACTCACAGCGATAGCCACTGACTTTGCGTTTCTAAGTTTATCAAAATTGATATCACCTATTAAATTCAGCAAAGCTGTAGAAATTTGTTCACCGGCTTCAATACTAGGCTCTACCGATTTTAATCTACCGTATACACAGTCAATATCATCTGGTATTGAGCAAGATTGTGTCCCATGCCCATAAGGCACTTCAATTGTCTTCACACTACCACCTCTGCCTCACTTATAGTTAAAATTGCATCTGCATCCCCATGGATTGTGACATTTTTCCCTTTTATGTCTTATAATTCGCAAAATAACGGCACATTCCTCTAATGGAATTACAAAATTTAAGCGCTGGGATAAAGACGAGTCAGAACAAATTCCTTATGATTGAGTACTTCGGCATCGGTTAGACAACCACGTGAAGTTTGTACTACACATTCCATCACTTTATCAGCTGCCTGATCGAGAGTCAGTTCTCTGCTCAGTACACCACTGATGTCCACATCGATATGCTCAGCCATAAATTCACAAGTCTTCGGATTTGCAGACATTTTAATTACAGGCTCAATCGGATTACCAACGATATTACCTTGACCTGTGATGAAAATATGGAGGGTTGCTCCTGCAGCCATCATTAGTGTGATACATTCAGCTGCTGCTGCTGAGGTATTCATGAAATAGCGTCCTGCTTTCGTAGGTTCTTCAGCCATTTCCAACAGACCTATAATAGGGCTCTTACCCGCCTTTTGGATATTACCCATGGCCTTCTCTTCAATCGTTGTTAAACCACCGGCAATATTGCCTTGAGTTGGTTGGGTGCCCAAAAGATCGGCTCCTTTGGATTCAATCATATCCATATATTCTTTATGGACTCTTAAAAACTCTTGACCAAGTTCAGGCGTAGCAAAGTGCTTAGCAAGAATATGTTCTCCACCCGTTGTTTCAGGGGTTTCCCCAAAGATAACCGTTCCGCCCATTTCCACCAGACGGTCACCGACGACACCTGCGACTGGGTTTCCAGCGAGTCCAGAAGTCGTATCGGATTCACCGCATTTGAAGCTCACTACAAGATCTTTTAATTCGCACTCGACCTTTTCTAAGGAGGTAGCATATTTTACATATTCATGAGCCTTTCTGGAAGCCATTTCGATAGTTTTTAGGTCACCATAACCTTCGATACCGAAATAAGATACCGGTTTGCCGGTTTCGGCAATGCCATCAGCAACTCGTTTTGCCCAGTTTTGCTCAATACCAATGACCACGACAGCTGCTACGTTGGGATTACGTCCTGCTCCAATGATCGTTTTGAAATGCAGTTCAAGGTCTGCTCCGAATTGAATACGTCCGTAGGGATGAGGAAGTGCTAACGTTCCAGCAATATTATTGGCAACTGCCTCACAAGCTGCATTGGATAAATCATCGACGGGAAGAATAAGAACATGGTTACGTATTCCGATACGTCCATTGTCGCGGCGATAGCCTAAAATCTTAGTTTCCATAGTCCCACCTCGCAGTCTTTAAGTTATGTGTATGGACCCAGTCCCCTACCTTAATATCTTCGGTGACTTTACCTACATTCTCACCATATTTTATTAGGGTCTCACCCTTCTTCTTGCCTTTTAGAGCAATTTTGTGTCCCAATTGAATATCTTCGTTCGATTTAACATGGAATTCTTTTCCGCTATGAATGTCCACACCCATGACTTCCTCGCCGGCTTTAATATCAGCAACAGCGACACCAACATCATCTTGAGCTTCATGTAATAAAAACTTATGGCTACTCATCATGTTTCCTCCTTTAAACTTATTATCACTTATTTAGGTGGTATGTTGTATGTGGTATTACCACTAGGATCAGTTTATATGATTCGCGATAATCTGTCAATATGTATTTAAAATTTTTTTCACTAATTATAGTTTTATTTCTATACCTCTTAAGCATCAGAGGAAGCCAGTATGATTTTGAATTATCAGTCTATAAATTAAGGTAATCCATCGCATAATTTATTTCAATTTTACATTTTTATGCACTCGTTTTATTATTAGCTTAATAGTTTGGAGGGGGAATTTATATGTTATCTACTTTATTAATCATCATAGGAATCGCCATCTATGGCTCGCTTGCCGTGGGTGTAGTTTCTTACAATACTCACTATAATCTGAAGTCTGGAGCTGTTCCAAACAAAGCCATTATCGCTAGCAAAATTCGTACTCAGCCCGAATACTCTCATTCAATTTGTGCTCGTTGATAGTACTTTACAAGCAGATATTTAGTATTACAAAGAAAAACGTCCTAGCCTGGACGTTTTTCTTTGTAACTCTTCTTCCTCGAATAAAGATTAATACTGATCAATGCAGCATGGGCTTATAAAAATATTTTGAAAATTACCCTACACGAATCCATCATTTTATATTATAATATTTTAAAGCAACTACACCGCTGTTCTTTTTTATCCAAACAATGAAACGCAGTTTTATATAGCGGAACGATTTGCCCAACCCTAACTGGTGGTCACGGGAGCTGAGAAAATATTGATAGAACTTGGCGAATCCGCAGGGTTAGAATTTTGGGGCGAAATCGGGGAGACTATATTACTACTATCCCCTGTGACCGCTCCTCCACCTAGCACCAAGCCCTCTCGGTAAGATAAGCGGGTCACATCAAGGCTTCCCAATTGGGTTAAGGCTTTTCCTTCGATCCTAAAAGTAACTTCCCGGACCGTTGGAAATTGGGTCAAGGTATTGACGAGACCATAGACAGCTACTTCTTGATTGACATTCCCATAGACTTGGGTAAACTCTCGGCTTAAATCCACAATCGCCACTCCATCCTTTATGGCTATATCCACTAAGGTCGTGGCAGGATCCACTGCTCCTTGAGTAGATCCTTGAACTGCAGGTCCCATCAGCCATTGATTCACAGTTTCGCGAGCTAAGCTCAAGGTTTTGGGAATGCTCCGCTCCTCCTTGATGAGCACCTTGCCGGTGGCATCCGGGAAATATAGACTGATCATCTTGCCATCGCCAAGATTGCTTGTAGCAGGAATCGTCGTCTCTTCATTGTTACCCCCGATCCAATCAGCCAAAAAGGAACTCTCACTATCCTCTTTTACCAATGTTTGCAATGTTCCACACCCTCCAAGCAGGGCGGATACAATTAAAAGCACTCCTAAGTAGAGAAAGTATTTTCTCATTTTCATTCCTCCAATCCAACTTCCCATTCCTCTACTTAATGCTATGCTTTGTCCGAGAAAATAGTACAGGTCTACCAGCAAAATTCTTCGAATCCATTGATTCTTAGCTCAGATGGAAGTTTTACGGCTGGTAGTCATCAGAAAAATTTCTCTTCGAGAAGCAGGAATCTTCAATTATTATCAGAATAGTATGAAAAGTAGTTAATTCTTGCTTTTCACCCGCAGAAAGGAGTGGAACTCTTGAAATTACGTGCTTTATTAGTCGACGATGAGTCTCCCGCTCGTAAAGAGCTACGCTACTTACTCCAAGACTATGCGGATCTTCAGATTATCGGTGAAGCAGCCAACGCAATTGAAGCTTTAGAACTCATCAATAATCTCGATTACTCCGTGGTCTTTCTTGATATCGATATGCCCGGTCTCAAAGGAATCGATCTCGCACGCCAGCTCAAGGACAAAAAAGATGCTCCGGCGATTATCTTTATCACGGCCCATGAAGAATTTGCAGTTGATGCATTTTGTGTGAACGCCTTAGACTACTTGCTAAAGCCCATCAATACGAAGCGACTGGATCAAGCTATAAAAAAGTTATTTGTTCTGCACGGAGCATTAAATGGTTCGGCAGCTGTGCCAACCACAGAGCACTCCCTCTCATCAGAACTGAGCGATCCTGAAGTGAGTACCCAAGCCCAGCCCCCAAAGCCCTCGACCGAAAACGGTACCGCCCGTGCCATGGAAGTCATTCCCGTGGAGCAGCGCGGCAAAACCATCCTCTTGCGACCAGAAGAGATTATCTATATCTACACCGATAAAGACAATGTTTTTGCCAAAACACAGAAAGAATCCTACCTTACTCGTTTTACCCTCAGAGATTTGGAAGCACGCCTTAATCCCAATCTATTTTTCCGTACTCATCGCTGCTACCTAGTCAATATCAAACGCATGCGCGAGCTCGTTCCTTATTTTAATGGCACCTACTCCGTTGTGGTCGATGATCACGAGCGCAGTGAAGTCCCCGTAAGCCGCACCCAATCCCGCAAATTAAAAGAAATTCTTGGTCTCTAATAGGAATTCCAGCTGATTGAATAAAGCCCCGCCCCTTATGCAGCGATACCGTTCTATCGCGTCATAGGGAGCGGGGCTCTACTTATTGTAATTTTTTACAAAGTTGCTTATTAGACTAATCGCCATAGTCGTCTATAGGGCAAAGCTTAAGAAAATATATTCCTGAGCTTCTCTACTATCCAAAAACGGACCCGCCGTTCCGAATTCTCGGCTACGGGAAGAGTATCAGAAAGGGTGTTGCCTTCGTCATAAGGGATTCCTACTTTACCATCGACAGGTTGGGCCGTTGAATGCTCGATATCCACGAAGCAAAGGGGAGGAAATAGCACACACCACCAGTTTGAACCCTTTCCCTCGCCAATCACTACCCGCACTGCCTCATACTCTCCCGCCGGTAGAATAAGTGAGCCATAAGACTTCGTTGGGAAAATAAAATCGCCATACTCCGTATTTACATCATAATCTTTTTGCCATGCCCCGATGACCTCTCGGCTAATCTCTTCCATCACCGGGCGCAAGCCAGTTAAAATTTGGCGTGACTCCGCCAAAGTCTTGGACTGGGCAAGCTGGGGAGAGACTTCTTTAAGAATCGCATCCCTGACCGCGCGCTTGAGTGCTTGGTCCTCATCAGAATCGGAATTAGCCACCACATGAAAACGAATAAGCTCTCGCCAATTCTCTGCGGCCTGGGTTATTTCGAGCATGTCCTTTGCCTGCTCTACAGAGCGAGCATAAGCAAATGAGGAATGAAAAACTTCGATTTGAAAAAGAACCGTTAAGATTAGAACTAGTATTGTCCCTGCTATCTTTGGATAATCAGCACATTGAGTATCCTTCACCCTAAAACCCTCTCTTCTCTCAGAACATCCATCTAACTCCATTATGTCCAGAGAGGGGCAGGGTTTAGACATATGATTGCTAAAAAATGTACTTATTTAGCCAAGAGTGAAAAGGGGTCTGCGAAATGGGGTCCCGCCTCGTTTTTCACCTTCTAACCTTATGCTTTTTTTCATACTATCAGTACTAGCAGACTTTCATTTTCCATCAAGCAGCTTGATTGCCTATCCTACTCTCAAAGGAAACACACTTAGATATACTTCATGGGAGGAATACGTAATGCAGGATTGGCTCCCCATCCTTTGGGTTAGCACCGTTGCAGGGCTTGCGACAACTTTAGGAAGTGTACTGGTATTAATCTTTGGTCGCCCCCAAGAGCGTGTACTCGCTACCCTCTTAGCAGGGTCCGGCGGGGTCATGCTTGCAGTGGTCTCTTTGGACCTGCTACCCACAGCTTGCCAAATCGGTCCCTTAAAGCAGGTTATATTCGGCTTTGCCCTCGGCATCATCTTTATGAAGATAGCCGATCATCAACTTAACTCTTCTTCTCCCTCTTTACCGCTTTCCCGCCAACAAAAGCTGAAGCGGATCGGTCTATTAGTCGCTGCGGGGATTGCCCTCCACGATCTCCCAGAAGGGATGGCTATCTCGGTGGGGCAAGAAGCCACCGGGGAACTTGGGTTTCTCATCGCCCTAGCCATTACCTTGCACAATCTCCCGGAAGGGATGGCCACGACAGCGCCACTGAAAATGGCCAAAATCAAGGGCTGGAAAATTCTCCTTTTAAACTTCGGCATCGCCTTTTTCACTCCCCTTGGCGCTTTGATCGGTTTATTCGCTATGGATAGGGTGCAAAATTCCCTGTCTTTCTTCCTCGCTTTAGCCGGTGGGGCCATGTCCTTCTTAGTTTTCGCCGAACTCTGGCCCCTTTCCCGCGAACGTCACCCTCACTACGCCTTACTAGGCGGGGCCATTGGTTACATCCTCTTTGCTCTCATCAGCCTACTGCATTAGAAAGACCCTCGAGCGTAGCTTCACGACCCATAGCCTCTTAACGCAGTACGCGAGCTGCGTACTCCCCCATAAGTTTATAGCCGGTATCCGTGGGATACTTACCATCTTTGGATAATCCCTCTAAATATTTATTATCCGCATCCATCAACACAGAGGCAAAATCCAAGACAAGGATATCGTTCTCCTTGGCATAGTTCTTTTCCCATTCACGATATTCCTTAATCAGAGATTGTACTCCCGTATACGGCAAAGGTAAGGCCAGAATCGGAGTAATATGATTGCTTTCAGCCTTATCGACCATAGCCTGAATATATTCCTGATAGGTTTCCATGGGAATATCCTGAAGAGCATCGCCATTACCGGAAAAGATAATCACCCGGCCAGGCTTTTCGTTCAGCACATCCGTTTCAAATCGAGAATAGAGATCCTGCACATTCTGAAAGGTCTTACCTTTGTTCACCACCTCTACCTGCAAGGCTTCCCGTAATACTGCAGGCCAAGCCTTTTTTGAATCGCCCGGATAGCCATAGGTAAAGGAATCCCCCAGTGTCACAATTTTAGTATTCACAAGTGGGGGAGGGGTAGTATCTTCTTGTTGAGGAGAAGTGACAGCTTGCTCGCCGGTCTGATTATCCCATAGCCCCAAGAAGCCAGCAATCACGACAAGCACACTAATAAATACTGAAAACTGAATCAAGCGTATTTCAATCCGATACGTCCGCATATTTCTGTCATCCCCCTTAACGAAAACATCTAATGAAGGATTATTCTACGAATCTCTCCTCAATCCCTCCAACTTAAAGAGAATTTCTGCTGTGTAGAGCTCCTCGAGGTTCCCTCATCACCTTCAGCACCTGCTATGCATACTTTAGTGTTAGGAAGCGAAGGAGGTGCCCTATTAATGAGCTACATTGACAAGGCCAGAGAACTCGGGGAAGCTCTAGCCCAAACCCACGAAGTACAAGCTGTTCTAGCTGCAGAAGCGGCCATCAAAGCTGATTCGGAAGCCAGCGAAGCGTTTCTTCAGTATCAAGAGAAAGAACGACAAATCGTCACCACCCAAATGATTAGTAAGGTCATTCCGGAAAAGGAAGCTCTGGCTCTTATCGACCTTAAGGTTCGTCTTTTGAACAAATACCCACTGATTCGCACCTATTTTCAAACCCAACAGAGCTTTGAACGGGTTATGGCCATGGTTAATCTCACCATAACCACCACCATTCATGGTATGCCCAGCGTTGATCAGCTTCCCTTGCCTGATGAAATCAAAAACATGGCCCAAAAAGTGCTCGACAGTGTGGGGGGCGGCAAGCAAACGAAGACCTTAGATATTCCTAAGGATATGAAGCTTCCCCCAGGTCTAAAACTGCCACCCGGCTTAAAAATCCCCGGCCTAACCGATGATTGATAATTAATCAGGGGGAACCATCTATGCCACCGAACAATTATTGCGGCCCCCAATTTAAAAATGAGATAACCCATCCCATTACCCTTCTGGTCTTTCTCATCGTGCTCGCCATCGGAGGATTCCTCATCCTCAACACTTGGTTTATGTAGAGAGGATGTGAGTGATTTGGCAACATCAACTGAATCCATCCCTACTCCGCCTATCACTCCCCTTTCCTTTTCCTTGCTTATTTCCAGTCCCATTCGACGCAATATCCCCTTCGCCCCGGTTACTGCTGCCATACTGCCCTTGGCAAAGGTAAAACTACCCTATGCCAACCTCGTCGTGGCCGCCTTAGATATCTTTACAGCATTCTTGACCAAGCGCTTCCCCCATGAAGCGACATCTCCCCAACGCCTTCCCCCGGAAAACTATCCCGTGACTCTGACCTTAGCCCAGCTCGCCGAGCTTATCCAAAACTATTCCCAAGGTCAAGGCACTCGCCTTAACCCTACCCCGTGCCGACCCGACCTCCGGGTTGCCTCAAACGAGGATGAGCCCCTTTTTCCAGATCATCTAAGTGTCTCCCTCTTCGTGAGTGGCCCCCTCGATGGTTTTGACGGAACACCGGATTCCTCCTTCAATGTCCCCTTATTTTCCATCCCCGGAGTCCCGGGAAATCTTATCATTGCTGTGATCACTCTAATCGCTCAATTTCTTCTCGAGCAAGCTAATGTGAATGGCTCCACCGGCACGCCCGCCTCTCAGTGTCTAAGGAGGTAATGTCTTTGAATAGTCCAGCGAACAATTCAGCCTTCGTCTTCACCTCGCCACCTGCCGGAGCCGGCTTCATTGCCATTACTCTTTTTTTCCTCATTGTCTTTTCCGCTAACCCGATTCTGAATTCAGCTACCCTGCGCACCCTAGGCATTGCCGTTACCCTAAGTGTTTTAGGGTTTTTACTTATTATCCTAATGATCCTGTTCTTATTTTGATTAAATAAAAAAGTCTCGCCAAATAGCGAGACAGTGAATCAAGGATATTCAGCTGCAATTGGATCAGTTATATCCATCTTATTACTAGCCGATTACGGTACAAATTATTCAAGGGCACTGTCAGCAGAAATACTACCTTCCACCGCGGGTTCTAAGCTACTTAAAGGTAGTTCTGTTGTGGGCGCAATGGTTGCCCCTTCTGAAGCAACTCCTTCTACACTTCCCGGGGAAGCGAAGCGTCTTTGAATCAATCCGGAAACCTTACCCCACACAGACCCGCCCGCTTTCTTGATGGGAGTAAGGAAACGAATAGGACCAGGGGATTGTTTCACCTGTAAGATAATCGGGCCTTGGGGGACATGACCCAATTGCTGGGGACTTTCCACGGAGATGACGACCCGACTATAATGGGCCAAGGGAACCTGACTACGGAACTGAGCTTGATATACACCATTACCGACGGGCCTTAAGATACCCGCCAAGAAACCGGTTTGACCTTTACTATCCACAAGATAAGCTGCATAAGTTCCGGGACCGCCCCCAATCAACGTGCTTGGCGAAGGTAGATTGGCTATACAGGAAAATACATTATCGTTGGAGATGGAGGCAATACCATTCGCATTAATCCCTTGTTGAGCCGCCTCTAAGAACAATTGCCGGGGTTGCATCCCAGGAGCCCCCGGCTCACCCCCACCACCTAAGAATGAGAAAGGTCCGACGCCCATAGCTCCCCCTCCTTGAGGTATCCCTTGCTTATGGGGCTTGGCACCAAAGAAACCCCCGCGGGAGTTGTTGATTTGCCCATCCTTTTGAAAAAAGCCCCGTTTCTTTAGTTCCGAGCCCAAATTATTGCGAATAGATCCCCCGGGCGTCATCCCGGGGCCATTTATAGGGGGTTGACCCATATAACTATAACCGTTTGGTGGTCCATAGGTATATCCCCCGCCAGTGAACATCGGTGTATTTCCGGTCGGGCCCCATCCTGGGCTTTGGCTAGGCGGCATCCCACCCCCAGGCATTCCCTGGTAGGTGTCCATCCGGCGCGGTGCTCGTGGATCCATCTGTCCAAAGGATCCGCTACCCTGATTCCACGTATATCTCACATTTTTCCCTCCCGACGACAAACTTCTCTCCATAGAATATGAACATCCGAACTATTTTGTGTTCCTACTTAGAAGAGAATAAGCCTGTCTTGCTTATGCAAAACAGGCTCTCTCGATTAAATCAAACAATTAAATGCCAAAGGTATGATTCCCAATGGTTCTTACCACAGGGCGAGTCTTAATCCAGCGATCTGTCGCCGTTCTTGGGTTATAATAATAAATCGCTCCTTGGGTCGGATCCTCACCCATTAAGGCAACCTCCGCTGCTCGATAAGCACTTTGGTTAGGGGTAAGATGGATTTGCTTATCGATGACGGCAGTAAAAGCACCCGGTTGATACACCACATCGTGGATTGTGTCCGGAAAACGATCATCCTCAACCCGATTGAGTACTACGGCCCCTACCGCAACTTGACCTTCGAAGTCTTCGCCCCGCGCCTCAGCATGGATTACGCGCGCCAGCAAATCAAGTTCTTCTTGAGTCACAAACGCCCTTCCTCGGGATGGATCTGCTGTAGCCGAGTAGATGATGACACCTGAGGCAGGAACCCATATTTTTTGGCCGGCCTGGACATAATTCGGCTTAGCAATCTTATTGAGTCTTACTAGTTCAGCCGTTGTTGTCTGGTACCTATGAGCAACTTCCGAGAGAGTTTCACCCATCTGGATGGTTACTAACTGTGCCCCACCCTTTAAGTCCAGCTCATAAGACGGCGAGGTCGATGTATTAGTATCCATATTTTGATCGTTGACCTTTTGTGTATTTGTATTACTGATCTGAGTATTACTAATCTGCGCATTACTAGCCTGAACATTACTTTCTTCTTGAGAGCTCTCAATTACATGATCTTTCTCAGCTTCATCTTTAACCGCATCCTTATCTTCATCTAGGAACTGGATATCAGCTATTTCAAACGTAATCATACCTAATTCTCCATTGACTGGGTAAACCATCCCTTGGCATAAAAACAATGTTACGAGCAACCAGCCCAGGAAAATTGCCGTGGTTTTTCGGCTTCGTCGGAGTGGCAAACAAAATCACCTCTTGAATTCATTAACTAATTCTTAGCTTCAGATGGTGTTTGCCTAGAAGGCATGCTTACTCTAACTGAAGCTTAGAAGAACCTATCCAGAGACGTAGCAACCGTTACTCCCATTTGTGGAACATGGGACTCTTACGGCTGATAGTCATCGGATAAATTATTTCTAGTCTTTCCCAAGTTCAGTGATTTTTATAACACAAATTCATTTTTATGGTAAAAAAGGCACAAAAAGGCCAATATCCGACCCCCGAGAGGTTAGATATTGGCCTTTTTCAATCTTTCCTTGTTTTTGACTATCGGTTGCAAATGTTCTTAATCGCAATACCCTTTCTGCTTAAGCTTCTTGACATGCTCCTCGAGAATTTTCTCAATATCTATTCCATACTGTTCCTCTAAGACAAACATCATGGTCACCGCTGTTTGAGCCACATCGATCAGCTCCTGAGCCACCATATGCATAGCTTCCGCTTCTTCAATCCTTAAGAGTTCACCATTGAGCCCACGAAATTTGCCAATGGCCTGCGCCAACTCACCCGACTCTTCCATGATTTTTAGCGCCGTACTCTCTAAAGAGGGACTAAGCCGATTTAAACGCGGCAGGGTCACTGTTTTCGAGTGACACAGAACGGAATCCCCCCTACTCTTTTCCATCATTAACACTCCCACTTCACTGTCTTACTTAGTTTTAATTAGGGTGAGAACTCCCTCGCGCAGGGTCGCTCCCTCCTGATCCTCAATCCCTTGATGGGTAATCAACCAATAGGTTTTTCCTGATTCCATCGGCTCCACTGGGCTAACCAGAACGGTCCGATCGTCCTTGGCCTCGAATTTCACAGGGATGCGTTGCCCACTCTCACTCTCCACGAGCTCGATCGTATCTTCAGTGACACTTTGAAAATTGATGGGTGCCGTGAATCGAATCGTAAAGGTTTTATCTAAGGGCATATCCCTTAATTCACTCATCCCCTTATATCCGGGGTAAAAAAGTGGCCACACTGCCTTCTGTTCAGTAATAGAGAACTCCTTCCAAGCCGACCCACTCCGCCAAGTCAGCCCGCCGGGAGGATTGTTGCCTTGGATAAATTCCCGATAGGTAGACCAGTATTCCGGAGTTCTAGCTTGCTCAAGGGGTACCTCCCAATCCTTCCCTCCGGCAGTAAATTGCACAAGGTCCGAATTAAGCTCACCCTCGCCATCATCCCGTGTATATTTCTCCAGCATTAACTCGGCCAGCAAAACCGGATCATTCTTGAGAATCTCGACATCGGGAAGAATTCCTACTTCGTTGATTTCCTTGCCAAAGGGAGAATAAAACTTGGCCACGGTAATCTTTAGTACATCCCCATTAGTGAGCTCATATAAACTCTGGACAGAACCTTTGCCGTAGGTTGTCTCACCCACCACCACGGCCTTCTGATAATCCTTGACAACCGCAGTTAATATCTCTGAGGCACTGGCACTATTCGCATTGGTTAAAAAAAGCACAGGTTCGGTAAAGATAAAATCTTGCTTTTCGCCCTTGTAAGGAGTGAACTCTTGCGAGCTGTCCTTGGTTTGGAGGGCTGTTTGTTCACCGACAAAATATCCGGCCAAACCTAAGGCTGACGTTAGATACCCTCCCGGGTTATTCCGCAAATCCATAATCCAAGCATCAGCCCCTTGAGCCTCTAATCCCTTGACGACCTTCGCAAAGGTCTCCTCAGTCGTCACCCCAAAGGACTGAATTGCTACATAGCCAATATCTTCATTGAGCATTTCGCCGGTGACGGTGGGCACCTCAATGGCCCGCCGCTCAACCCTTATATTCAGGCGCTCCTCTCCCCGTAGCACCACGATATCAACACTGCTGCCTGAGGGTCCCTTGAGAAGGCCCGTGGCCACCTCCTGGGGAAGACCGGCCAGACTCTGCCCGGCTGCCTCAATAATAACATCTTCCGACTGGAGCCTCACATCCTCCGCCGGTGAGCCCTCAATCACCGAAACAACCTGTAAACCCCGCGGTACCAGCTCAATATACACCCCAATCCCTGAAAAACTCATGTCCATAGAATTGAGAAAATCCTGATACTGCGCATTGGAGAAAAAGACGGTATGAGGGTCCTCTAACCGCTTCAGCATCTCATCAACAGTAGGTGCGTCAAGCACTTCGGCGTCAACTGGCTCCACATATTGATTCTCTAATAAAGAGCGCACATCTTCTAAGGGACTTGCCCAAGCTTGAACCGGCGCAGATATCCCAATAATCAATGCCAAGGCGGATGTCGCCAACATTCTTCTTACTCTAAACATATCTTTTATCCCCCTTATCTCTAACAGGAATTCGACACAGATTCTGTGATTCCTGTTGCGGTGGACCAGATCTTCTGAAAGGCCACCGGAAGAGCGATGCGCTCCAGCTGCGATACATCCAACCAACAGGTCCTATCTTCAGACCCAAGATAATCTGAGGATGACTCTCTAATCGTTTGCTCTGAATTATGAACATCTAGACTTTGACCGGCATCTAGATTAAGGACTACCCAATACATCTGCCAACGTCGATGGCTGAACGTATGGACTAAGGGCCCTTGTACATTCGTTTTGGCCTGAAGCAGCTCTTCGACGATTTCATCATAAGAACGGTCAATCACCTGTGTTTTATAGAGATCATACCAAGAATAATCTGCTAGGGAGTCGAGGATGAGTTCTTCCCCCGGAAATTCCCACAGATTAGCCAGCAGCCCTTCCGAAGGTCGTTTCTTCAGAAGAACTCGCCCCTCGCATACTAGGATTAGAGTTGGCCGAAGGACTTCCTTAACCTTCTCACGACTCTTTTTCACCGGGTAGACAGTAGGATTACCTAAAGAATACCCCTGACAATCAACCTGCAGTGGGCATAGTTCGCATTTTGGATTCTTAGGAGTACACACAGTCGCCCCAAGCTCCATCAATCCTTGGTTAAAGTCCCCCGGACAATCCGCAGGCAATACTATTTTTATGTACTCTAGAAAAAAACGATAAGATTTAGCCTTATCTACATCTTCTTCCCAGCGCAGGAGGCGGCTCAACACCCTTTTGACATTCCCATCAATCGCTGGGACACATTCCCCATAAGCAATACTAGCAATAGCTCCGGCAGTATATTCACCGACTCCGGGGATCATAAGCAGGGAAGCAAAGTCTTCCGGCATTCTTCCCCCTGTTGTCCTCACCACATAGCGAGCACCCTCCCATAACCGTCTGGCACGAGAGTAATACCCCAGCCCACGCCATAGCTCCTGCACCTCTTCTTCACTGGCTCCGGCCAAAGCAAAAACATCCGGAAACCGCTCCATAAACCGTTGGTAATAGGGGATCACAGTGATAACCTGAGTCTGCTGAAGCATCACCTCAGATACCCATATGGCATAAGCACACTTTGACCTTCGCCAAGGCAAATCCCGCTTGACCCGTCTATACCAGCCCACAAGGCTGGGAGCCCAATTATTGAATCTTATATGAGTATCTATCTCGTTTTTCATCTGTGGTTTCATCTCAGCTCCTATCCCAGCTCTCTTCCCAGTTCTCTCACTGTTCTCTTCACAGCTCTCCTCTGCTAATCCTCTGAAACTTATTATATAGCATCTCCCCCAGCCAAGCTCTGGATATTTCACCCAGCAGTCTTCACAAAGTACCACATGCATTAATCTAAAAAAGGAGCTCTCTTGGAGCATCCCTTTTAGGTGTTACCCTTCTTTATAGCTACGTTAATCGCTGAACTGATCCAGCCATAAAAACTTCATATAACCGTCGCGTCAGCGGACCGGAGACCCCTTGTCCTACAGTTACACCATCCAGTTCGCACACCCCTAAAACCTCGACACCCGTGCTGGTGAGGATAACCTCTTCAGCGCCACGCATCTCCTCTAAGGTAATTTCCCGTTCTTCTACCTCAATTCTGGCTGCCCGGGCTGTCTCCAGCATGATTGCCCGACTGACTCCGGGGAGGATTCGTCCGTTGAGGGGTGGAGTCACTACTTTTCCCTTGATGACCGCGGCTATGTTGCTACTGGAGGCCTCTGTAACCAGACCCCCACCCGGCTCTGTTCCCAGGACAAAAATCGCTTCAAACGCCCCCTGCTCTGCGGCGGCCTGTTTGGCTAAGACATTGGGCAGCAAATTTAGGGTCTTGATATGAGGATGAGCCCACCGCTCATCCGGTACCGTAATACAGCTGACTCCCGCTACCCGAACGCTTTCCTCTAGGGAGGCCATCGGGGCAACAAATAAAGTGACCATCGGCTCCCCTTGAGGTAAAAAGGCATGCATTCTCGGCCCAATCCCTCTTGTTACCTGCAAGTAGACCATAGCATCAGGTATTCCTGCTTTTTCTAAACATTCCATGATGATATCCGTAAATTCTGCTTTAGTTTTAGGAGGGGTAATACGAATCTCCTTCATACTTCGTTCGAAACGCTCTAGATGTTCCTCCAACGCAAAGAGCTTCCCTTCCACGACCTTGACTGCTTCATAAACTCCATCACCAAAAAAATACCCGCGGTCAAGGAAAGGTATCTTTGCCTCTTCCATACTGGTAATCTTACCATCCACCCATGCTATCCCTCTATTATCCGACATGTGCATCATCTCCAATCTCTACTTTGGATTATATACCGACCTTTGGATAAAGAAAACCCGGCATCGGTAATCCTAGTATAGAGCAAACAAAGCAAACCCCAAAGCAGTTACAGCTTTGGGGTTACTCTTCCCTTCAAACGACCTTACGATAATCTAGCCTAAGATAGTCACTATTAAGATAGTTCCTATAATACATATTTAACAAGATATCTAACTCCTGGCTCAATTGGACCACCTCAGGGTCCGCCAGTTCCTTATCTGCCGATAAGACATAAAGCTGATGCCTTAGATTTTCAATTTCTCTAAGTAAATACTCGTTGTCCATAAAATCAGTCACTTTCTACTCCAAGGTAATTGCTTCGACTGGGCAGCCATCTGCTGCTTCCTGAGCCCCGGCCTCTTCATCCTGGGGAACAGGAGTCGCAATGACAATAGCCAATCCTTCCTCATCCATCTCGAAAACCTTAGGACACACACTCGCGCACGCCCCACACCCAATACAACTCTCTCTGTTAACTTTAGCTATCATACCTAAACCACTCCCTTCATCATTACAAGAACATTTTACATGACAGGCGACACAGGAATGTTGATACAACGCATAGGAAAAGAGTACCATTAATCACACTGACTTGTCCTTCTGACATTCTTATCTGACTAGCTCTTTTTCTAGAGAGGGGGGGTGTATGGTTTGAGAATTATTCTAATCTATTTTAGTGAAAAAATATCGAAAATTATGTCGAGAGTGATTAGTGTTTTATCCGCTTTTTAGTAGAATTTCGTAGGAATATAAAGAATATAGCAATTTCAACCAGTCTTGTTCTTATACTTTTTAGCACATATTCATGAAACTTGGGTTAATTTATTCTTATATAAATCTTAACAACTTAGCCAGATTAAAAATCCGCTATTAATTGATTGGCAAACCTTGGCTGGCACTATAAAAAAACGAGACTGATTTCACTGCGGAAACCATGTCTCGTTACAGAACTTATCATAACGTGTCTCGTTAAGAGATACTTTTGCGTTTTTCTTTCTCGATCAGACTGTTTAAATACTTGATTACCTTGCCTGAGTGCCTATCGAGCTTCTTCAAGCAGGCTTGGGCGTGTTTGATATTTCCTTCGTGGTAAGCCTTGGCTGCCTCTTGGGCCATGATATGGACCTGACTATGAGGCTCATCTAAGGCCTTAAAGTCTGAGTTCTCCTTTAAAGTATTACCATCTTGGAAGTACCATTTCCCTAGGCGACAGTGCTCATGTGACGTAACTTCCTCAGGAGCTACATCCTCTAGGCCTTTAAGCATGTTGACAATGCGGGATTTCCAGAGTAAGTGGTCGGTTTTAGCCTTTTCCAAGGTCTCAATTGTTGATAGATTAGCACTCGTCAGCTTAAAGTGCTCGACATTCTGATTAAGCTCCTGAGCCAGATAGGCAGTTCCTTGAATGGTAGTGGCTACCGTTTCTAAGGACGCGTTGATCTCTTGGGAAGAAGCAGCTACTTCTTCGGCATGAGCGGATGTATTTTCAATGACTGAAGCTACAGAGTTAATCAAGGTCACAATCTTATCTGAGCTAGCTACCTCCGAGTCTGTCACTTCCACACTGGACTGGACATCCTCTGCAGTTTTCCTAACGGCACCGTAGATGTTATTGAGTGCATCGCCGGCTTGGTTCATGACCTGAACCCCACTCTCCACCTCTTGCCGGGTGATTTGAGTGGCTTGCACCACATCCTCAACCCCTAGGAGAACCTTCTGGACTAAACCTGCCACATCATGGGCTCCTTGGGTAGACTGCTCTGCTAACTTCCGGACTTCCTCAGCTACCACGGCAAAGCCCCGTCCGGATTCACCCGCCCGAGCAGCCTCGATAGCAGCATTAAGGGCCAAGAGATTCGTCTGGTCCGCTAGCCCGGTAATAGTCCCGGTAATCGAATCAATCTGTTTGGAAAGCTCATTGAGCTGTAGCATCAATTCTTCCGTCTCGAGGGTCTTAGAACGGATGGTCGCCATACGGCCGATAGCATCGTCCACCGTGTGCTTCCCTTGCTCTGCAATCTTCATAGTTTGTTGCGAATTCACCGCAGCCGCTTGACTCTGGCTTTTCGCGATTTGGGTTAAGGAGGAAAGCTCTAGCAACACCTGAGAAGCCTCCACGATGGACTTCGCCCCCGTATCGGATTCCGCCGCTACATTTTGCATGCTTTCACTCACTTCAGCAACGGCCACCGTTGCCTCTTCGCTGGTTGCGGCCAACTCCTCTGAGGTCGCAGCCAGATTCTCCGTCATCTCACGGACCTTCTTCACCACATCAGACAAGCGAGTAATCATCACGTTGAAGGCCGCGCTTAAGTCACCAAATTCATCATTGGACTTCACTGGCGCTACGACAGTCAAGTCTCCCAGCCCTGCTTTACTCATAGTTTCTTGGATCTCATTGATAGAATTTAGGACATAACGAGAAATATGATAACCCATGAATAAGGCGATCAAAGCGGCAACAGCTATCCCTAGTTTACTCACTAAAGCCGCCATATCGATATCCTTATGTATTTCCTGTTCATGCCCAAGCAGGACCTCATTATTTCTGTCTATGATAGAATCCAAAACCTCTAGAATAGGTCCAAGAGTGCCCGCCGAACCCTGAATAAGATCGGCCTCATGGGCCTTTAGCAAAGGTTGGAGCTTCTCCAAATCCCGATGATCCTCCGGTTCCAGCTTTTCGTTGTTCTTTAACTGCTCGAAACCTTGCAGAATTCCCACCATATCACTTTGGATTGCATTCCTGATATCCGCTTTAATTGTCTGAGTTGAGTTAACAACGCCGGAATGATGCAAAATATTATCGATCTCATCATTCACCAAACTCTGATAATACATATTGATCAAACTCGTCGCAATAAAAATAACCATAATTCCTAAAAAACCGCCGAGGACCTTTAGCCTTACCCCAATTTTCATCGCAAACACCTCACTTCTTTGTACCTAGAATTGCTAGTTTCTCTAATATCTGTAGTATCTGTAGTTTCTCTATTCCCCTTAAATAATCTCAAATACCCGATTGAGGCGAGTTAATGAAAAGAGTTCCTTTACGGCGCCTTGCAGTCCTTTGACGACGATTCCGCCGCCTCGTTCAATCGTTCGCTTGTGAATGGCTACTAGCACCCCCAACCCTGAGCTATCAATGTAATTCAGCTTGCTCATATCAAAAATAAAGCGTGTTTTCCCTTGATCAATCAACTGGAGTAGATTTTCTCGGAGGATCGCTGCATCCTCCACGTAGATTTTTCCTTCTAATTCCACCTGGACCTCAAGCTTATCTGACTGGATATTTATTGACATGAAATTTGTCCTCCCCAAGTTACTAGATTTTTTTCACTAGGTATCTTTATCACTTTAATAGTGTTTTCATGAGCATGACGCAGTTGCCCTTGGCATTATAACGCACCTTATCCATAACTTGGGCCATGATAAACAGACCCCGACCGGATTCTCCCCACTGCCAGGTCTCCTCTTCCTCCCCGCACAGGCAGGCAAGTTTGGTCATGACCTGATTGGCTTTAAAGCCAGTTCCACTATCCTTAACCCGAATAATCAGCCATTGGGAATGGAGCAAGCACATACTAAGGGTCACCGCGGGTATGGATACCCTATCCTCAGCATACTTAAAGGCATTGTTCACCGCTTCATTCAGAGCAATTTCCAGTAAAGTGACCTCATTTTCCAAAGAGTCCGTATCCTTGCCATCCTGCTTCGCCAAAGCTTCCCGCAAGCAGTGTTGCAATTGATCCCGATAAGTGCAAAACTCCTCTTCTGTACAAAAAGTTTCCCGTATTATTTTTTGTCGCATAACCTTCACCCACCCTTTTCTCCGAGGATAAACCCTAAAGCCGTGGCGTCATCCGTTAGTTCCTTCCCTTTGGCTAAGGAATCCAGCCAAGACATCACATCCTTAATGCCTTGCCCTTGGATAGGATATTCTTTTGCTTGGATTAAATCATAGAAGCCATCCGTAAGAAAAATCAGCCCATCTCCCGATCTAACGAGACATTCATGCTCCTCGAACTCAGCGTGCTCCGTAATCCCTAAGAAGGTCCCCGGCTGGCTTAAGGCCTTAACGCCCGACCCTCCTTCCGCAGAAAATAAAAGGAAATGATTAATGCCCGCCATCACGTAGGCGAGCTTTCCTTGAGCTAAATCTATTTCAAAAAGAGTCGCCGCAGCAAAAGAATCCTCCGGAAGAATGCCGATTGCTTCCTGATTCATCCACTCCACCTTCTCTGCCAGAGGAATTTGACGCCCGACTACTTGTCGGAAGAGAACTCGCAGGGCAGACACTTGTAACGCTGTGACCACCCCATGACCCATCACATCAAAAAGGAATCCCTTGAAAATCTGATTCCTCTCATCCCAGCGATAATCATAATAATCTCCACTTAAGTGCTGGTAAGGAAGAAAAATACTCTTCATTGTTAACTTCTCATTAGCAAAATCTGACCGTAAAATCCTTTTTTGAATTCGCCCAGCCAATTCGACCTCTTGGCGAATTCTCATATCCTCCGTTATATCCCGGAAAATCGCCACATAATGGGTTAGGCCTAGCTCGCCGTGACGAACAGCATGAATGTTCAACCATTCCGGATAAATCTCCCCATTTTTTCGCCTATTCCAGATCTCCCCTTGCCACTGACCTTTGACCGCCAGATCTCCCCACATAGACGTGTAGAATTGCTGTGCATGGCGACCGGACTTGAGAATTCGCGGGTTCTTGCCCAGAGCCTCTGCCAGCGTGTAACCTGTAGTCTGGGTAAAGGCCGGATTTACATAGATAATCTCACCTTGGGGATTCGTAATGGAAATCCCTTCTTGGGCATACTCAAAAACCCGAGCAAAAATATCACTTGTGGATTCACAGAAATCCATCACACTTAAGGACAAGGGCCTTGACTTGCTATTTTCCTCTACTTGCACTCGTCATTCCTCACAGTACTAACGGCTATTTTTACATATTCCATGTTTTATACGAAATCTCGACAAATTACAATGATTCCTTCTACTATCAATTCTCGACAAATTATAATAATTCCTGCCTAAATTCCGACCTTATGAGAAAATTCCCACATATATTTTTTAATAAAATCCCTATACTAAGTAACAATCAAGAGAAATTTTAACATATTCCATTCTTTTGGCAGGATTCTCAAAGGATAAAGTCGAAAATAAATTTGGTTGTCCTTCGTCTTTGGGAGTTCAATCCTTTTGTCTATGGAGTTCAATAATTTAGTGAAAGGGGTGCTAAGATGATTTTTTTGATTTTCACCCTCGTTATTGCTTTAGTCGTGGCGATCTTTGCCGTACAAAATGCCGCCCCCGTGGCCATAAATTTATTGTGGTATGTGGCTGAGGTCCCTTTAGTCCTTGTTATCTTGGGTTCGGCCCTAGCCGGAGCCCTCATTGTCTTCTTTATAGCCATCTGGCGTGAGTTTCGTTTGAAAGGAAAGGCCAAGACTAAGGCCAAAGCAGACGCCAAAGCCCTAACGGAAGCAGAAGCAGCCAAAGCTAAAGCCATAACGGAAGCCGCCAAAGCGGAAATAGCCAAAGTTGAAGCAATGGCCAAGCATGAGGCACAACCAACGAATACCCAAGGCACAGTAGCCTTAGATCAACCTCTGCCCTTAGTAGAGGATTCTCCCAGCGAATCTAACACACCAGATACGAAGGAGCCTAACTTGTGAAGAATAAATATACCTTTTTAATGATCCCACCGGATCATGGACCCACCAAGCAGTTTCAAGTGACCCACAAAGGAAAACAGCTGATTATCTCTGGTATATGCACCTTATCCCTCCTCTTTGTCGGAATGTTTTCCTTTAATCTCTATCTATCTAAAACTGTCGATTCTCAAGAAGCTCAATTAGCAGCCATTGAAGAGCTTAAGCAGGAAAACTTGGCCAAAGATCAGGAGATTGCTCAGCTAAAGGCTCAGTCTCAACAGGTAGTGAAAGACATGGCTACCATGCAAGAACTCGAATTGCGTCTCACTTCGATCCTCAAGATCGACCCTGCCGAGTCTTCCACCTTCTCAACTACCGGCAATACCCTCAGCGCATCCTCTACCATAAGCCGCGGGGCTCCTGCACCCACCACCCCAGCCCCTACAATCAGTGATCCACAACAAATTTCTCGAGAGCTGAAGCTCTTGGAAAATTATTATGCACTGGCCGTAGAGCACCAAGAGGAAATCGACCGCACCCCCAGCATTCTGCCCCTGAAGGTGGATTTTGATATTGCTTCAGAGTTTGGTTATCGCCGCAATCCTTTTGGCGGGTGGTCGAAGGAGTTTCATAATGGGGTAGACATGCCTTGCGACTACGGTACCGAAGTCTATGCCACCGCTTCCGGGATAGTCACTGTCTCAACCTTCGATCGAGTCTATGGTCGACTCATCGAGATCGATCACGGACGAGGTGTCGAAACCATCTATGCACATAACTCTCGCCTACTCGTTAAGGTAGGAGATAAGATAGAAAAAGGCGAGTTAATCGCTTACAGCGGAAACTCCGGGCGGAGCACCGGCTCCCATCTCCATTATGGGGCCCGTATCAATGGCGTAACCGTAGATCCACTCCAATTCACAGATTTTACAAAGGAGCAATGAGCTAATGTGGGGTAAAAATCCAGAGAGTCCTAAGCGCACGTCCGGTGCCTTTCAAGCCAGTTCCGGTGAAACAACCTATATCGCCAGTGATGCCGAATTTAACGGCAAGCTCACCCTAAAAGGCAGTGCCCGCATCGACGGCAAGGTTGAAGGACAAATCATTATCAGCGGGGACCTCATTGTAGGGCCAAGTGCTGTGATCAACGCCAATATCAAGGCCAATTCCGTCAGCCTCTCCGGCGCAATCCGCGGCGATGTCGTAACCCAAGAGACCTTGGAGCTCTGTTCTACTGCCCGCATGAAAGGCAATATTTTTAGCAAGCAACTGAAGATTGACCAAGGTGCCCAATTCATTGGCACAAGCTGTCTCTTGGAAGATGCTCAGAAACAGACTCTGAAAGAAGTTAAAGTTCCAGAAGAAGCGCCTTCGACCAGTGAGCGAGAATCAGAAAGCGATATCGATGTCGATAATGTTTTAAGTCCCTTAGCCCCCCTCGATGATGATGCTGCGGAATCTTCCGCAGATGATAGTTCTCCTAGTTCGCAGCAAAAAAATGTGGCCTATGGTAAATCTTCCCGATCGAGGAGACGCTAGACATAATCGTCTTATCTACACACATATACTGAGGAGTGTCACTGAACCTTTTTCAACAAGGCCGGTGATACTCTTTTTTGCACTATGACCGCTTACTATAAAATTCTCGTCGATAGGGATTTTTTTACATAAAGGAAAATCTCTATCGACGAAGAATAATTACTAGAAGAATAATTACTAGCTACAGAATTTCTATTTGGGGGAAACAACTTGAACACCAAAAAATATGTAATATTGGCCCTCCTGTTTGTCGGCCTCTCCCTGGCCACCACCTTGGGAATTAACTATTTGTACTATGCCCAAAAGGATCGCCCCTTCACTGAAGGCACCAGCATCGCCGGAGTTGATATTGGCAAGCTCACTCAGGAGCAGGCCCATGAGAAAATCACCGCTGAGCTCGAAACCTGGTTAGCTCAACCTCTCAAATTCCAGATTGACGAAAAAACTGCCGAACTACCCTTAAAAGACCTCGACCCTAGGGTAGAAGTCGATGCCCTCATTGCTGAAGCTTATGCACAGAGTCAACCGGGTTCGCTTTTTGCCCGAATCCAAAAAGCGAATGCTACTCATGATGCTCCCTTGGATCTCGGACTCCATTGGGATGAGCAGAAGCTTGCCGATACCCTAAAGAATAGCTTAGCCTCCTTCGAAAAAGCCCCCGTGGATGCTTCCTTTACAGTCAATGACCGGAACCAGATGGATATCCAGGCTGAACAAATGGGTCAAACCGTCGATACGGTCGCTCTTCTCACTCAAATTAAAGAAATCCAAATGCTCCAAGAGCTAACCCCACTTAAGGTCGATCGGGTAGAAGTAAAGCCTACAGTTACCGCTGCCGAACTGGAAGCCAAAAAAATTGACGGTCTGATTGCCAGCTATACGACGTGGTTTGACCCGGGTAATATTGAACGGAGCGCTAATGTTCGCCTTGCGGCCGAATCCTTGGATGGTGCCCTGATTGAACCCGGAGGGATTATCTCCTTTAATAAAATTGTCGGCGAAAGAACTGGCGACAAAGGCTATCAAGACGCCCTCATCATTGTCAACGGTGAATTCGTACCCGGACTGGGCGGCGGCATCTGCCAAGTCTCCAGCACCCTCTACAATGCCGGTGTCCTTGCCAACCTTAAGATTGAAGAAAGAACCAACCACGGCTTGGCTGTAGCCTATGTACCCCTAGGACGTGATGCTACCGTCGTATATGGAGCTATTGATCTAAAGCTTAAAAATGATACCGACCGCTATATGCTCCTACGTTCTAAGCTCAGTGGTGGTTCCGTAACGATCGAATTTTATGGCAAAGCAACTCCCGGACAAGAGATTATCATTACTAATCAGGTCGAGCAAGTAATTCCCTTCGAGACTCAAATCACTCAAGATAATTCCTTAGCCCCCGGAACCGAAATCGTCAAGCAAAACGGCCAAAACGGCTATGTGGCCTCCGCCTCCCGAATCATCAAGATCAATGGAGAAGTAGTGGAAACTCAAGCCTTAGGCAGAAGCACCTATATTTCTCTTGCGAAGATCATTGTGAAGGGACCGGCGCTACCGGCAAAGCCGAAGCCGGAACCCAAACCCGAACCGCCAGCACCTGAACCAGAAACCCCCACCGAGCCTGAAGAACCTCAGACTCCTACCGAACCAGAATCCCCTGCTGACGAACCCGGAGAACCTAATCCGGGAACAGAGTCGGAGACCGAACCGGATACAAACCCTGAAGCTTAACTCAGGACAAACGGTAAATCACCATAACCATTAAAAATCCTGGCCACTCTTTGAGCGACCAGGATTTTACTTATTTCAACCTATAACGCACCCTATTGCCATACCGCTGTGAAGATAGCAGCCCTTTGTTCTCAAGTTTAAGAACAAAATTCCTGATCGTGGCATAGGCTGCGCTTTTAAAATCCTTTTCAAGCTGCTTTGTGGAAAATTCCTGAGCACCATAGGCAGATAGTACATAATGAAATAAATCCTTTTCCTTAGCTGTAATCTCTCCACTTTGAAGCAGCCCATCAAATTTCAGAAGTGAATCCGTTGGTTCAGCTCTTTTCAGAAGCTTTATAATCACATAGTCGATAAAATAGTCCACAAACGGTGTTACATCTATAATCTGGGAAACCTTATAATTATTCATTATTGATGTAAACGCTTTATAATACGTACTCCTACTTTCATTAATATAGGCAGAAAACGGAATGAACAGCGCAGAAGTATAGCCCTTTTGTACCAAATACCAAAGCTGCATGAGCCGTGCCATTCTCCCATTGCCATCGAAATATGGATGCAGATAGGCAAAGTAATAGTGAATTACAATGGATTTAACAATTTGGTCCAACCCGTCATCCTTCTGCATATAGTCAATCAAATCTGCTATATACTCCGGAAGCAGCTGATGTTTAAGCCCCTGATGTTCGATATCCTGCCCTACTACATACACTGCGTCATGCCGATATTTTTGCTCCTGCATTAGTCTATCTTCATCGTTTAAAAAATCACCAACCGCAAGCTTGTAGAGCTGATATAAATTTTCCTCTGTGATTTTGTTTGTCGAGTCTGCTATAAAATCTAAGCCTCGCTTAATGCCATATGCTTTATTTTCATTACTTGTTTCCGGTGCCCCGCCATTTAAGATTTTCCTCACACTCTCCCTTGATGAGTCAATTTGCTCAATGGACAGCGTTGAAATAATTTCATCCTCCATGGCTTGAATCCCGTACTTTTCACCCGAATAGGAAATTGCTATAGACCTTGAAAGCTGAGTTGTTAGGTTGATTTTTGCAGGAAGCAGTACTATTGGCATACCTTTAAAATCACACAATTGGATCTTATAATAAAAGCTCTCACTTAGTGTAGCTAAATATCCAGTTAAATTTTCTTCTCCATATTTGTACTTTAGTTTATTAAAGTTTAAGGCATTTTTATCTCTAAGCATCTCAGTAAAGATTTTCAATTCCATAGTCGCTTTCACACCCCGTCTGATATATTTTAGTATCAATAACTATCAATCCTATTTTACCATAAAAATGCAGGATGTAAACCTGAAGAACCCAGGTCGCTCAAAAGAGTGACCTGGGTTCCCGTATGTTGCTTATTCAGTTCAAGGTGCCTTTTACGATTATCTTGAATAAGTCGCCATATAGGTTACATTATCAAATACAACTTCAACAACCAATTGATTCGGTACACTTGCATTGGTTGCTGTACAAGCCGAACTTATCCAATAACTATTGTTAGATTCCTCAGTCCTAGTGCTAAATGCAGCTGACATCGTTCTTTTACCCTTAACTTCCGTATAGGTATCTGCACTCTTTTCCCAATATTGGGCACAATCTTTTAAGAGATTAACCAGATTGTCACCGTTTGAGAATCGCGTGCCTAGTAATTCATTGTTGTTATACAATGAGAATTTAATCGAATCAATATCCGAAACATTCACGATATCGAAATCAAAGTATATCGATGTATCCAAGTATTTATTCTCATCACCATACCAACTGGTGATGTTCGCTCCGAACACCTTACTTGCATCTTTAGTAAATACTGAATAATTTGGTGGTGCTACTATTTCCACATTACCAGCATCTGAGACAATTTGCTTCGCTTCAGCTATTATTCCGCTATTGAGCGTAAATCTTGTTGCTGGGGCGCCTAAACTGGGATTAGAGCCGTTGTCAACATTAATTCCATATCCCCAGGCATTGCCACTTGTATTTAAACCATCAGCGACAACTATCGAGTTATTTACGACCAAGCCAGCTCCCGCGTTGTTAATAGAAGAAATATTTTTCAATGCCACATTGTCCGATTCAAAGACATTAATCCCTGATCGTGTAGAACTTTGAATCACCATATTTTCCAGCTTAACGAGGCCCCGGACACTATTAATTGAAATCAAATGCTTATCTGAGTTTTGAGTTCCCCCATTGAAGGGGTCAGCAACTGTAATTATCACTCCCCCAGCGCCAACAATAGCTAACGGTTTGGTAATTTTCAGTTGTTCGGATAGTTCATACACTCCAGCCGCCAACAGCATTGTCCCGCCGTCTCCCATATATTCCAGACTGCTTAGTTGCTCTTTATTTGAAGCGAAGTAATATTTGTATTCCACCACTCCGCCAGTCCAATTACTGTGGACATAATTGTTAGTACATCCAGTATAAGTATTACCTGTCGCTAAAATTTCTTCTGCCGCACCAAGATCTACCACAGCAGACACAGTACCGCCCATGTTAAATCTCTTCAAGTCCAGTCCTTCAGCGATTTGTAAGCCTGTAGATGACCAATTTGCTGTATCAGCGCTGTATCCCACAAAAGTGTTACCACTGATATTATAATTAGCTTCCGTGGTACTTGCGAGTCCATTAGGCCATATAGTCACGCCATTCCCTACCCCACCGCTTGATGCTAAGGCAGCTGGATTAGGTAATTCAAAAATATTATTTGTAATAGTTACATTCTTCGCAATAACGTCAATGGCTGCTTTTAACGGTCCATTGCCACCACCGCGAGTGTACATAGTTAATCCATTAATCACGACTCCGTCAGTTTTGATGATAAATGATCCGTAAACCTTTGCTTCCGGTAGACCAGTGATCTTAACTGATTTGGTTATTTCGTATGCGGTATAATTGTCGGCAGCTCCAATCGTGCCGCTTATATTAATTATCGTAGTATTAACATTGGCTAATGCTGTTTCTAACTCTTCTTTTGATGTTACAGCCGCTAGCCGATAATCCTTGACTTTATTTCCTTCCCCATAACTGAATGTATTATTGGATTCCAGATAACTAACATCCGCAGCGCTTTCACCTGGAGTTGTTGAGCCGATAACCATGACACCACTGCCTAGCCCAATACCTTCTCCGCCCGCTTGAATAGAAGCAAATGTGTTACCTGTTGCGGTTAGATCAGTTTTTTGCGTACCACCAATACCGGCCCATACATTTGTAAAGGTGTTGCCAGTAGCTGTTAACTTATTTTGAAAAGCTGATTCAGTGTTGCCAAGATGGGCAAATACCCCTGTCAATACATTGGCAAAATCAGAATTCGCAACTGTGTATTGTGCACCCTTCCAGCCAATGACAGCAATTGAAGGAGTAATTGAGTTCCCATCTACCTTTATGTTATCCAACGTAACATTGTTCGCATTTACAAAGAATGCCATTGCACTCCCAACACCGCTTAATTGATGTGTTTCTCGATCCACTACCGTGCCGGTAAGATTCTTTATCGTCACATTGTCTGCTGCAATATTAACAGCCTGATTAACAGAAAATCCCCTTCCGTCAATTGTAACTGCTCTGTCCACAACTAACGTACTATCTAATGTAAGATCTGCTCCTAATTTGATTAGATTTACACTTGGGTCTGCTACTGCTGACTTTAGTTCATCTGCTGTTGTGACTATCTTGGCAACCTGAGCCGCTGCACTTGTTTGTGTCCCCGTATAGCTACCAGTTCCTGTAGCAGTAACTTTGATAAACTTGGACAGATCCTCATTTGTTAGGGTATACGTTTTGCTTGTTGCTCCGATAATGTTTGTATACGTGCCGTTTACTGTATCGCATCTCATCCACTGATACGTTACCGTCGCACTTGCTGGTGTCGGATTTGCTGTTAGTGTCTGTCCAACAGTAGCATCACCGGTAACACTAATACCGCTTACTGGGGTGGTGCTCGGGGTATTATCACCGCCGCCTCCACCACCAAAGCCTCCGCCGCCACCTGCTGCCGGTGCCGGAGGTGCTGGAGGTGGCGTTGTAGCATCGACCTTCGCACCGCCTACGCTGGCATCCTTAACCCCTTCAGAAACAGTCACATTCTGTGGTTTTTGCTCGATGGACACTCCATCTGTCTTAATGTTAGCGTTGGTTATTTGACCCTGACCAGTGACGCTGGCTGCTGCTTCGGCATTTAATGTTGTTACCATGACTTCGCTTGCTAAGTTCACAACAGCATTCGTCGCCGATTGGGCAATAGTCATTGTATTAATACTACCTTGCTGCACATTGACTTGGGCTCCCGCACTTTGTATATTGACTTGGTCAAAGGTTCCGCTTAAAGTCACTTGAGCGCCGGCTGGGATCACCACATTCGTGAAACCGGCTCCGGTAAGATTTGATTCCTGAAGCTGACCGTTTGATTCCATGGAAAGACTTGCTACACTCGTGCTCCCCTGAGCAACTAAGCGGACGTTGCTTCCTTCGGGTACATCAACAGTTATGCTTTGACCATTAAAATTTATTAAGATAATACTATTCGGTCCACCACCGTTGACAATGGTTTTCCCTTGGACCGTGACATTATTTAATTCCACATTGCCATCACCAATACTACCGGCCAGTAAAAGATCTCCTTCGATAATCGTGTCTCGCAGGGTAATGTCGCGACTACTGATGATTACATCTCCTGCGATCGTGGCGGTTCCGCTTTCCGGTCCGTAAGTTCCTGCGAGACTGTATTTTTCACTTACCTTGATCTGTGCCTTACTGTTGACAATCCCGGCTAGGATGTCGACTGCCACAACTTGCTTGCCGCCAAGTCCGATAACCTTAGTATCCAGTTCAAGACTAGAGGTAAGATGGGCAGTGGTACTGTCCGATAGCGTCTTACCGGCTAAGACGAGGGGCGCCGATTTCTTAGCTGCTAAGACTGCTCCCGCTAGCGCATCTGGAAAATTATTGCCCTGGGCAACATAGACATTACTATAATCCAGTTCAGCGGCAAAATGCTCCATGACCGCGATATTGGTACCATAGCGGTCCTTTCCCTCGATACGTACAGGATGAGGAACGGATTTCTCGATAGCGGAGCTGATGACTCCAGTTCCGCCAAGAATATAGGTCTTGGTGACTGCATTTTCTTCCAAATAAGCTTGCACACTCTTCGGCAATTCATCCTTCCCGCTAAGGAGAATGGGGATACCGAGTTTGGCAGCTAGAGCTGAAATAGAGAGAGTATCGGGAAAGTCGCTACCTGTAGCCAAGATAACCTCGCTCTTCGCACCAAGTTTTTTGGCCACAGCGACAGCTGTATCGTAGCGGGAACCTCCCATAATTCGTTCGATCTCCATGCCGGAATTAACAATTTTATCGGCTACCGTTTGAGAAATGGCAGCTTCTCCACCGACAAGGAAGACCTTTTTACTTCCTAAGCGCTTCAACTCTTGTAAGGTAGCTTCATTAAGCGCATTAGGAGCAGTCAGTAGAATAGGAGCATCATAAGCGTAGGCTAAGGGACCAGCACTGAGGGCATCTGGGAACTCATCCCCTCTAGCCACAACGGCATACTCGGATTCTTCCCACCCCTTTTGGGCAACCGCGATGGCCGTTTCATATCTGTCTCCACCAGCAAGACGCGCTGTGTTAAAAGCATTGGTGGATGGGTCAACTGTGGCACCCCATACAGGCGGTGCTGAGAAGATTTGAGTTAAAAGAAAACAAACGCTTAGCACCCATGCCAAAGCACTTTGCTTCGCTTTATGGGTCGGCATTATTGACTTATATTTCATAGTATCCTCCATTCCGCCGCTACCGCTGGCGGCACAAATAGTAATGAAAAATGGGTGCGCGGTTTTACCATTATTTGTTAAGACTATTCTAAGGAGAAGATACACTACAAAGCACGGCGAGGTGAGTCGTAGACTGTCCTTCGCGGCTTAAATCAGTATAGTAACCTGTGTGAGAATCGTCTTTCAAGCACAAATAAGTGGTTCCTTGAGACCGCACGCTAATCATTGTTTAAGCTATTCGCTAATGTGTGACGATTCAGTCAATGTCTTCCTCCTCGACAATGAAAGGAGGTTGTGCTATGAAAGTTGTTTACCCTATCTGCTGTGGTGTCGATGTGCATAAGACGTTTCTCGTCGCCACAATCATTACTTCACAGGGAATTATCCCTCACTATTCCAAAAAGAGATTCTCTACTTTTAACAAGTCCATTCTCCAATTTAAGCAGTGGCTAATTGAAAATAACTGCTTTGATGTGTGCATGGAATCCACCGGGAAATACTGGGTCCCCATCTTTAACCTTTTGGAAGATACCATTCGTACCACTGTCGCCAATCCCAAATGGGTAAGGGCTGTCAAGGGAAACAAGGATGATACCAAAGATTCCAAATGGATTGGAGACCTTTTTCGTTTAGGCTTAGTTCCAGGAAGTTATATTCCCCCTAAGCCCATTCGCATTCTGCGTGAATACACCCGCTATCGATTCAAACTTGTTTCCTGTAGAAGTAGTGAGAAGAACCGTTTTCAGAACGCTTTCACCATCTGTAATGTAGCCCTTGATGCTGTCGTTTCCGACATGTTTGGCAAATCTGCCTCTTCCATCACGGATTACTTAATTTCATCGGACTCTTTCAACCCGGAATACTGTTCATCCCTTCTCCAAAGGTCTTTGAAGAAAAAAGCAGTTACAGTGGTTGAATCCATTGAAGGGTATCAGATGACCAAGGAGCAAAAGGAACGTATCGTATTGGTTCGTTCTCATCTTGAATTCATCGAACAGTCTATCGCAAAGTTAGATAAAAAGCTGGATAAGCTGATCGAACCGTATGAGAGTGCGATTACTCTTCTTTGTACCATTCCCGGAGTTGACAGAGCTTCTGCTATCACCATCATCTCCGAGATTGGTACTGATATGTCTCAGTTTGCCAACTCCAAGCGGTTATGCTGCTGGGCGGGCTTAACGCCTGGCAACAATGAATCTGCTGGCAAGAAAAAATCGGTTCGAATAACACGTGCTGGTGTCTACCTCAAACCTGCATTGGTACAAGTTGCCCATGCAGCCGTGAAATCGAACATCTCTCCTTACTACAGAGTCAAGTATGAACGCATCAGTAAAAGAAGAGGCAAAAAAAGAGCCATAATCGCTATCGCAAGGATGATACTCACCGCCATCTACAACATGTTTGTTACGGGTGAAGAGTTTAATCCGAGTGATCTGTATAAAATTGATATGCCACATGAAATGGTGGAAAAGCAGAAAGAGAAAGCAGTTAAACAAGCAGCAAAACTTCTGATTTCTCTGGGTCTAATAAAAGAAACTGACATCTCTATGGTTTAAAACGAAGCTTAATTTTTTCTGGGCCTTAGAGGCCTTAGTTTAGTGTACCCATTTTAGAGCTGAGCTAAGTTATTTTTCACGCTAATCCCCTTTCAGATGTTCTTAACGGTTAAACGCTTTAAGCATAGACACTAAAGATATGAATAAAAATTAATGGAGAATCTCCTTAAAATATGGTATCGTTAATCTGAAAAAGCGTATAAGAAACCATCCGAGAAAACACTATGTCTTCACGGTTCTTCTACTTCTTGATCTGCTGCAATCAGTTCAAGGAGATTCTGTGCTTTTTCATACTCTGAGGCCTAACGGATTGGTGTCTACCTTTTCGTTAGGCTTTCCCCTATTCTAAGGCTGTCATTTGGCATGCCTTCATTCAACGCCTCCTCTTTTGAATCGACTAGGTCAAAGGTACTACACTCATAGGATACCAGTCCTTTATTAGTTCTCGCTTTCTCGAATTATTCCTTTAGAAAAATAACGACCACTTATGACACCTTGTTCTAAATACTATTCATTATTCTCTTTTATACGACGCGATAGTGATACTGAAGCGATAGTAATGCCGCCACAATCAGAAAACCCAGGCCGCTCAAAAGAGTGACCTGGGTTCCTTCGTCAGTTCATGAATTGCCTTCTTGGTAAAACCTTAATTAGGAATGATAAGCTTTTGTCCCTCGTAAATCAAGTTCGGGCTCTTCAATCTTGCCTTGTTTGCCTCGTATATTTTTGTGTAAAGTGCGCCATTCCCATATACCTTTTCCGCAATGGCCCCTAAGGTCTCGCCTGCCTTCACAGTGTATACTTCCTTGACCCCTTCAGTTGATAAAGAGGCCAGTAATCCTTCGGCAGGAAGATGCAGAATCATTCCGGCATCTAAGCGATTATTACTTTTCTTAAACAAGTCGAGATTCGCTTGGTAGATTTTCATAGAGCTCTCATAGCTACCATAATGATTCAGGGCGATCGTCGCCAAAGTGTCCCCTGGCTGGACGGTATAGTCCGTAGCGACTGGGCTAGGGAACGCTTCTGAATCTGTGGTTGGCTCAGGAGTCGGCTCCAGAGAAGACATGGTTGCTTCGATCATCTCAAAGTAATCGAAGGAGTTAGCAGCAGTCATTTCTGGAATCTGGATGTCCAAAGGAGCATTGATGTTTGAGGTATCCGTAGTATAACGAAGGACTAAATTGATAACCCCTTCCAGCTCTTCCGTAGGCTCAGCAAATTCTCCGGAAGCATTCAAAAGCTCACTGAGCTGGGCCAAGTCCAGTTGGAAATCAATGCTACCCGTGCTATTCGTAATATATCCGTCTGAGACAGTATACGTTAATTCAATACCCTGCTCACCGAGAACTGTGACATCCCGCATGGATTCTAAAATCTCATTAAATTGTTCTAGCATCATCGCTGAATCAGTCTCTAGCCCGGCGATAGCTTCCTCCATCTCCATGGTCGCTTCAGGACTACCGGCGCCAGCGCTAAACTCCATTATCGCCTCAAAGTAATCACTAAGGAAACCAGCGGCTTCTTCATTTTGGGCGAAATTGTTGACCGTGTAGCTCAACAAATTCTTAAATTCTTGATCATCAAGCTTGATTGTGTATTGTGCGGAACCATCATTGCCCGGAACCTTTACGATTTCCAAATCAGGGTTAAACTGTTCAGCATAGCGAACCAAGAAATCGTTCCACTTGGTTTGGAAATTTACGCTGAAGTCCATAAGTTTCTTCATATCTAGAGTGCTTAATTCTTGACTATCGATCTCCGTTAGATTCATTACCATATAATCCTTGTCCATGAATTCTGGAGGTAATGAGGCTTTAGCCATGGTCGGCAGTTGGAAAATCTCAACTAGCTTAGGATTGTCTCCACTCAGATCCATGTCAATCCAATAGGGCATATTGAGCTCTAGTCCAGGCATTGCCATCTTCATATCGACTTCAGCTTGAACCGCAGTCTTATCTTCATTACCCGAAGTCTTCATATCAAGAACAAGGTTTGACTCATTAAGCATCGCCGCAATACTGTCGACTTGTGCCTGAACATCCGGTTGCAATCCTGAACCGCTTAAATCTAGAGATACGGTAAGGTGCTGCTGCATGGATGTTGCCTTTTGCGTTTTATGGGAAGCATCGAAAATTTCCATTTGGTTCGAAGTACATCCTGTCAATACAAGCATCACGGATAATAACAGGACAAGCAAAACTTGCTTTTTCTTCATCTTCATTAAATCCTCCTCTGTAAGCAAAATTCCAGTTTATACTAGAATTCAATACGAACTGGAATTTTACCTTTATTATTTTGCTAAATATTTTTCGCCTTCCGTTGTAATGGACCATAGAAATCGGGTAGATGCGTGGCGCACAACAAAAGGACCCTAATCGCACAAACGTGTGATCAGGGTCCTTTACGCTAAGAGTTAGTTGATCTTAGAATTTTACTTCTTTTTGGTCATCGTTTGCTTTGTTTAAAGCATCGATGAAACGGGAGTGAGGATCTTGAAGTGCCATGGTAGCACCAGTTGTAACGTCTACAAGCATTTTCTTTTCAGCATCTGTGAAGGTAGCAGGAATAGCAGCTTTTTGTGCATCTGTCAGCTTATCAAGGTAAGCCATTTTGTAAGGTCTTCCGTCTGGACCGCAGTATTTAGCGAACCAATCGTTTACTTCTGCTACAGTCATACCTTTGAAGAGCTCTTCATAAACGTCAAGTTGCTCGAACCATTCTTTTTTAGAGAGGTTATCAGCTGCGCCTTTTGCTTTCAAATGAGTCATATCATACGCGTAGCCTTCTTCACGTTTGGTTTCCCAAGGGAATCCCTTAGTTTGAGCATCTTTGTAAAAAGACTTGTCCTCTGCTGCAGGATCCATCCAGCCTGGGAACATCTTGGGGGTAATTTCCACGACATCCCACTCGAGCTCGACGATCTTACCTTTGTCATCGAATAATACACTAGCGGTAGTAATGTTTAAGTTGTCGTTATTAGCGCCTCTTGCACTGTTGTCACGATAGTTAGCTACCATACCAACTCCTTGGTATAGTTTTTTAGCAGCAACAGCAGGTGCTGCAGGAGCAGCAGCTGGGGTAGCTTTGACGACGATTTTATCGCCAGGGAAGATTAAGTTGGTGTTTTTGAGTTGTGGATTCAATTTAATCAACGCATCTGTTGTCATGTTATGTTTCTGAGCGATCCTCCAGAGAACATCTCCACTTACCACAGTGTAAGTATCACCTTTAATCATGGTTGCAGGTGCTGCAGCTGCCGGTGCTTTGGTAGCTGCTGGAGCTTTTGGAGCTGCCGGTGCAGCAACAGGTGCTGCTGATTCCGCAGGAATCGTGGAAGATGTCGTTGTGTCAACTGCAGCAAAGGCTGGCAATGCAGTTGCAGAGAGAACGAGTGATGCAGATAAGATAATAGCTAGGGTCTTTTTCATTTTTCTCCTCCTCATAAAAATAATAATAGTTTATTTTTTAGGACTCAAAAACCCGACGTCATGAATCCCAAATCTATCCATCCCTAATAACAACAGAAAAAATTAACCAAATATGTAGTCCAAGTTCTTACTTTCATAAAGTATGTAAAAAAAATAATAGTTCGAGTATCGTCTACAAAATGATAACTTGGCGTCAATAATTATTGCTTATATCAATTATTGCAAATGTAAATATTGTACCGACATGTAAAAATTAACACAAGTTAAATGCTAAGTCAATATCGAATTTTAGATTTTCTACAATTTATAAGTCGAAAATATTTTGCATGAAGGCTTGACTTTTTTAATATCCATCGTTCGTACAAAGCACGAATAAGGACGCAATAAACATCAAATTATTACCATAAAATTAGGTAGCCACCCCATAAAATACCTGTACCCCTTCGTAGTAGATAATATAAGGGCGAAAAAAATCCAGTGCCCTTCAGAGAATTTCGTATCAGTAAAATTAAGGGAGGAACACCGAGTGAAACGAACAACGAAAGCTTTATTCTCAACGATCTGTATGGCGAGTTTAATCTTAACTTCTTCATTACCTGTGTTAGCCTCACCCCCATCTTGGGCTCAATCACATGAAAAATCCAACTATAGCATCTCCGAAAAAACCAAAGATGAGCAAATCCAAAAGACTTATAAAACACACAAAGTGTCTTCTATCATTCTAAAAAAGAGAATGTACCTTAAGGTCGGAGAAAGTTCGACCCTAGCCGTGAAAATCGCTCCTAAAAAAGCAAATCAAAAGGTCACCTGGGAATCCAGCAACACGGCTGTTGCAACGGTTGATTCCAATGGTAAAGTCGTCGGTGTCAGCGCCGGTCGAGCTTATGTCACAGCAACGGCGGAAGACGGAAGCAAGAAAAAGACTTGTAGGGTTACCGTGGCTAATTCCCAAGTAACTGATGTGACAAAGGTAACCGGTGTCACATTGAGCCCATCCACCCTGAATCTGTCTGCGGGCGGATCAACAGGTGTACTAACCGCCACAGTATCCCCTAGCAGCGCAACAAATAAGAAGGTTACCTGGACTTCCAGCAACTTAGCCGTGGCAACGGTTAATACTCAGGGTGTAGTCACTCCTTTAGCCCAGGGTGTGGCAACAATTACAGCCACAACAGTGGATGGCCTAAAGACCGCTCAAGCTACGGTAAATATCGTAGCACAACCCATCATCAGTAATGTAAAGATCTCCTCGAATAATGCAGATACGACTAAAGCTATGAATGGTGATACTATTATTCTAACCTTTACCTCGAGTGTACCTGTTACAAAATTAAGCAACTTCAAAATTAACGGAAGCAACCCCGATACCTTCACACAAGTTGGGAATGTATATACCGCCACGCATTTAGTCGATTCAGGAGATCTGATCACAGGAGTACCGGCGACCTTCCAAATCAACGTCCAAAACGCAGCAGGGATCTACTCCCAAACGATTGAAGCAACATCGAACAGTAGTGCAGTTACCATCATTAATAAATATGCCCGCATCTCGAAAGTAACGATAGCTTCTGATAACGTAATCCCAACCAAAGCTACCCTTGGCGATGTTATCACCTTAAAATTCACTACCGATGAAGCAATCACCAAGCTTAGTAACTTTAAAATCAACAGCAGCAATCCGGATAGTTTTGTTGAAGTCTATAATAGCGACGGAACCTACACTTATACTGCAAAACACCTCGTGGATTCCGGGGATCGGATTACCAGGCTTCCCGCAACCTTCCTCATCAATGTACAGAATGCGGCAGGTATTTACTCACCAACAATTGAGAAGACATCGGACGGAACGAGTGTAACAATCCAATAGTTGATCAGTATATGTATCCTCTGGATAAACGTAACTGACGCAGTAAAGAACCCTAGTCACTTATATGAGCGACTAGGGTTCTTTACTGCGTCGTACAATTGTCAAATCTATGGAGGTCCATACACTCAAACCGAACAGCCATACAGAGCTCTGGCTTCCTTAATCTCATCGGAGAAGAATGTCTTTGCAGGTACTTTTAATTCCTTCGCAATCTTAATCCAGGTATTCGGCGTCCCTTTCCGCAAGCCACTTTCCAGTTGGCTCAAATAGCTAGTCTTAAGTCCTGTTCTCGCCGCCAGCTCTTGCAACGTCATGCCGTTCGCTAAACGCCACTCGCGCAGGTTATTGTCCTCTCTCATAAATGACATTTCCCCCCAATTCGTGGCTTATTGCGAATATCATAGCACAAAATGTTAAACGTTGTAAATATTTAGAAGTCAAAGAATATTATATTTACATTTCCTTTTCTATTATATATTATTAGAGTATTACAGAATATTTTGTATAAAAGAAACTAAAGCTAAAAGGTGATTAATATGATTGTAGGAATTCCAAAAGAGATTAAAGCCCATGAAAATCGGGTAGGCATGCCTCCTGCCGGTGTTGACGCTCTTGTGAAAGCCGGTCATACGTGTTATTTGGAAAAATCAGCCGGTTTAGGCAGTGGTTTTCCCGATGAGGAATACAGAGAGGCCGGTGCTCTTCTTGTTGATACAGCTCGAGAAGTATATGAACGGGCAGAGATGATTGTTAAGGTTAAGGAACCCTTAAAATCCGAGTATTCCTTTTTAAAGGAAAATCAAATTCTCTTCACCTATCTCCATTTAGCTCCCAATCCCGAATTGACACAAGCCCTTCTGGAGTCTAAGGTCATCGGGATAGCTTATGAAACGGTTGAACTTCCTAATAAGTCCTTGCCTCTGCTGGCACCGATGAGTGAAGTAGCCGGCCGCATGGCTATTCAAGTAGGTGCTTACTTACTGGAAAAGACAAACGGTGGCAGAGGTATGCTTCTCGGTGGGGTCTCAGGAGTAGAACCGGCTATGGTAGTTATTATCGGCGGCGGTAATGTCGGTATTAATGCTGTGAAGATCGCTACAGGCTTAGGTGCCCAGGTTATGGTACTGGATGTCAGCGGTGCCAGACTGGCCTATCTGGATGATATTTTTGGCGGTCGGGTGATCACCTTGATGTCTAATAACTACAATATTGCCAAAGCAGTTAAGAGAGCCGATTTAGTCATCGGAGCCGTTTTGATTCCCGGTGCTAAGACACCTAAGGTGATTACGGAAGAGATGGTAAAAACCATGAAGCCCGGTGCGGTATTAGTAGACGTAGCCATCGACCAAGGTGGAGCTATTGAGAGCATGGATCGTGTTACTTCCCTTGATGATCCTTATTTTGTTAAGCATGGAGTTATTCACTATTCAGTAGGCAATATGCCAGGTGCTGTGCCCCGAACCTCCACCCAAGCTTTAACTAATGCAACCTTGCCCTATGTCCTAAGAGTTGCTAATTTGGGTGCTGAAAAAGCGATGAGTGAAGATCCCGCACTGCGAAAAGGGCTGAATACTTACAAAGGAAAGCTGACGATTAAGGCTGTGGCTGAGGCTCATGGCTTGGAGTATACACCTAGCGAAGAGCTATTTTAGTATGGGTCGCCAAGTTTTTCCCAAATCCTCTATAAAGCGTACGTAACATGAAGCACCCTAGCCACTCTTTTGAGCGACTAGGGTGCTTCTAGTATCGTCTAAAGCCAATGGGATCTAGAAGTCATTATTGGCCATCATAATAAGCTCGAGATACCGTGTAAGTTCCTCCTCTACATATTCCTTAACTAAAGAAACCATCTCTAATGGATTATTTCCATCCGAATGATAACTTTTAAAGCAATCATAATACCGTTTACGATCAGAAAACTTAATGTCTATTGGTGGATAGCCTTCCTTCATAAGCTCAGTATTCAAGAGCAAGCGCCCAGTTCTACCGTTACCATCAATAAACGGATGAATAGCCTCAAATTCCAAATGGAAAAGCGCTACACGCTCAAGGGTATGAAGTTGAGTCGGTTGTTGGTATCTTAAAATAAGTTGCTCCATCTGTAGCGGAACTTGATAAGGCTGCGGTGGAGTATTAGTAGCTCCCATGATGGTTACCGGCACCCTCCGGTATACGCCTCTATCCTCTCGCTTATCCATTAAAACTAAGCTGTGGATTTCCTTAATGACCTTCTCCGACATTTGATCCTTTTGCTTAACTAACTCTTCTACGTAGTGCCAAGCTTCTTTATGTCCAACAGCCTCTAAGTGATCCTTAAGAGGTTTCTTATCGATTGTGATACCCTCTTTTATCACCAGAGCAGTCTCTTGCAAAGTAAGAGTGTTCCCCTCAATTGCGTTAGAGTTATAAGTAAAGCTGATCAGGAACTCTTCTCTTATTCTTTGAAGTTCCCCTTCGGTAAGTGGCCTATAGCTATTCAGTTTTATTAATAACTCATCAATTTTAGCAAAGTGCTCTATTTGCCATCCCTCTTTTCTTTACTCTAGCAAATAACCCCAACCATATTATACCATGTTGTGATTAAAATACCTATCCATATAGTCTCCTCTAAGGATGGGAATCAATCAGATTATAGAGAACCGTACCTACAATAGCTCCCCCACTATCGAGCAGCACATCCATAATCTGACCGCTGCGCCCTGGGACAAAGAGTTGATATCAATTCCCATAGCCATGGGGATGCTTTTGATGCCATCCCCATGCTGTTTTTATAATGGTCTCCAGATCACTATATCGAGCCTCCCAGCCCAGTATTCTTCCAATCTTTTCTACCTTGGCTACTAAAACCTCCGGATCTCCGTCCCTTCTGGGAGCCTCAAGAACCGGAATCTCTATGCCGGTAACTCTCTTGGCCATGGCGATCACTTCCCGTACGGAATACCCTTTGCCCGTTCCCACATTACAAGCGCCACACGGCACACCTTGATCCAAAGCTTCTAAAGCACGAATATGAGCTTCTGCCAGATCCAAGACATGGATATAATCCCGGATACAGGTCCCATCCGCAGTCGGATAATCCGCACCGAAAACTGAAATCGCCTCTCTTTGTCCTAGGGCAGTTTTTAGGATTAGAGGAATCAGATGGGTCTCAGTTGTATGATCCTCCCCCAGAGAGCCGTCCAAAGCCGCTCCCGCCGCATTAAAATAGCGCAGTGCAATCCACTTTAGGCCATAGGCCTGCTCCAACCAAAAAAAAGACTGCTCAATCATGAGCTTGGAAGCCCCATAAGGGTTGATAGGCTCTTTTTTCGATTGTTCCGGTATGGGAATCGCCTCAGGATTACCATAGGTGGCAGCTGTAGAAGAGAATACAATTTTATTCATGCCGCATTTTAGCAAAGTACTTACAAAGCGATTGGTTTTTGCTACATTTTCTTCAAAATACAGATCCGGCTTTTGCACTGATTCCCCTACCAGGCTCCGAGCCGCAAAATGAATCACTGCGCTTACTTTTTCCTTTTTTACGATGTCCGCGACAAGGCCTTCATCGGCGATATCCCCTTGATAAAAGGGAATATCCTCGCTTACAGCTTTGCGATGTCCGGTGATTAAACTATCGAGCACCACAGCCCCATACCCTGCCTCAGACAAAGCCTGAACCGTATGACTGCCGATATACCCTGCCCCACCTGATACTAAAACCGCTTTCATAATTCACCTCTTATTTATAGCTCAATAAAGATTTTCTTTGCATGTGTATAAGGCCCAGCCGCTTGATGGTGCGGCTGGGCAAATTTGAAGCTATTGTTATGGAATTTGTTTCGAGTCCTTTTACTACGATTGGAAGTTAACCGAGTCAATAACTTGTCCATCGCTAATACCCTGCACTGTAATAGGCTTTCCCGGATAATTGGTCTTCATCTGCGCCAGAAGCTCTTGGAGCAACTGATTGATATAGGGAATTTATTTCGGGGAAGGTCGACCGAATGGGAGACCTTCCCTCGATCAAAAATTGGCGATAGCCGATTTCTGATCGAGCAAAGAATAGACTAGTTTCTGGTCGAGTTTAATTTATCGGTATACTATCAAGATAAAGTTCATCTGGGCAAATATCTACACCGTTTGGCCACTCAACAGAAAGTCCAGCTACACGAACTCCTTGGAAAAGCTCTGTACCTTCCAGCTCTTTAAAGAGTTTGAAGTCAAAATATGGCTTTACATCAAATATTCGGTTTTCACCATTATTAAATGTAACTATTATTTTATAGTCATCGAGAGGCTTTACTGCAATAGCTCTTGGACGTATAAATCCCACTTAATTCACTCCAATCCTTTAATCTTTATTAATTCACCATCGTTTCTATAAGCGAACCAGGAAGCTCTTAGTTCATCACTATGCAAAAGAACCCAAGCTTCAACAAGTTTTGTCTGTTTACGTGGTAACTCACCTGCTAGAATATTGCCATCAAAGTCAATTGACATTTCATAATCATTATATCTTGCATGGACATGTGGAGTATTATGTTGAGTGCCTTTCTCTAAGTATAGATATATCAAGATTCCATAAAAAGAAGATATTGGTCCAACTCCTCTCAAAATGTTATCGTGCATATTCATACATATTATATCTCGATTTGCCTATGCAATCAATTATGAATAGGTTTTTGGCTGGAGAATGGGTCTGCTAATTTTGCTGTCAAGCTATAATCCAAATATATCCAATACATCTTCGGCAGCGATTTCTCGCATACTTTTCTTTCCTGCGTTCATTAACATATTTTCTAGTTTTCTTTCCATTGATTTTTTCACAAGTTCTTGACCGTCTATATCTCGAAGCTCGAAAAAGAGCATCGGATTTGCATCTAATCTAGCACCAATCCCATACAGTACTGCCGCCACATGTTTGCACATGATTGCCCAGTCTGGACAATTACAAGTAAAATGAATTCCTTTTGGAGTTGGAAATAAGCCATACTTTTTCTCAGTAAATAAAACCTCTAATTCCTTAGGAAATCTTCCCTCAATCAATTGTTCCAGAGAATCAATCCTATGATTGCACAGCTCAGTCACCTGAGCCCATTTCTGGTTACTTAGGGTATCTATCTGGATTTTAACAGTGTATGGTTTAGCCCCACTTCCCTGCACCATAGCCATAACAATACCCTTTGATATCTTCAAATCCAGTACTGCATTATTACGGACATAGCTTCTTCCTCTGGATATTCGGTTACTGTAATCTGCGTAACTTTCTAGATTCTGATTCCAAGCCTTTCCCCACCAGGTTTTAGCTAGTGTCCTACCCTCAATGATAACAGGTTCGATATCTTTATTTTTCTTTTTTAGTTTATCAATGGCTTTCATCGCTTTTGCCCTTTTCTCAGCTACGGAGACATATTGCGGGAATCCATAATAGCTCATTTCACATCACCGCCTAGCACAAACAACTGCATCAACTCTTCATTATTGTACTCCGTAATCCACTGCTCTCCACTAGCACTTAAGATATCCCCTGCTAATTTCTGTTTTGCTTCAATCATAGCATCTATCTTTTCTTCCACTGTTCCTTTGGTCACGAATTTGTGCACCATGACATTCTTAGTCTGACCAATCCGAAACGCTCGGTCAGTGGCTTGATTTTCAACGGCTGGATTCCACCATCTGTCAAAATGAATCACATGATTTGCTGCTGTCAAATTCAGTCCGACACCCCCAGCCTTTAAAGAAAGCACCATATAAGGAATGTATTGCTCGCCATTAAATTGTTCAACCATTTGGTTGCGTTTTTTTATTGGGGTACCCCCATGTAAGACAAAGCCCTCTTTTAAAAATATGTTCTTCAGGAAATCTGAGATTGGCTCAGTCATCTCTCTAAACTGTGTAAATACAAGGACTCTCTCTCTTTTCACATAAATCGTTTCACATATTTCTCTAAGCTGTTCAAACTTTCCACTGTTTTCCGGCTTAAATTCCTCTCTGCCCAGATACTGATCAGGATGATTACATATTTGCTTGAATTTCATGATACTTGATAAAATAAGTCCTTTTCTTTCGATCCCTTCTGCTTCCTCAAGCTTCACTGCAATCTGTTCAAGCAGCTGTTTATAAAGTGCCACCTGTTTCTTCGATAAAGTCGCATATTCATTCATCTCGAGCTTGTCTGGTAAATCCGAGATAATTTTCTTATCTGTTTTTAATCTTCTTAAAACAAATGGATTGATCATCTTGCGTAGCTTGGCATACCCTATGCCATCATCAGTAAGCCCTTTTGTAAAGTTTGTAAATTCTTTTGCCGTACCAAGAAGCCCCTGATTAAGAAAATCAAATAAGGACCACAAATCACTTAGGCGGTTTTCAATCGGCGTTCCTGTCATAGCAATTTTCATCTTGGCTGGAATCCCTTTGATGGCCTTTGTTTGCTTCGTTCCCGGATTTTTTATTGCTTGTGCTTCATCTAAGATCAGAAAATCCCATTGTCTATTTTTCAATTCTTCCAACCGTACTGCCATACCATAGGTAGTAATACATAAAAAAGCACTATCGCTTACGCATAATTCCTCTGCACCTTTTCTATCACTTTTATGTAAAATTTGATAGGTTAACTCAGGTGCGAATTTTTCGATTTCCTTCTGCCAGTTTCCAATAAGAGAAGCCGGAAGAATCAGCAAAGCTTTTCCGCCATAATGAATTCTCGTATATTCTAAGAAAGCAATGATCTGTACCGTTTTACCAAGACCCATATCGTCTGCCAGACAAGCCCCAAATCCCAATTGCGACATCTTATATAGCCACTGAAAGCCACTTTCCTGGTAGGCTCGAAGCGTTGCCTGAAAGGAAGGAACTGTATCGACTTTTTGCATAGACATGGGATGAATCAATGTTTCCTTCATATTTCTAAACCATTGACCATTGGAAATAGATACTTCAATCTCCTCGGATGAAAGGTCAAGCACCTTATTAATATTTAATTCCATTCTCATGGCATCACCAAGTGATAAAACCTCGTCTTTGGCAAGGTCCTTTACCTTCTCAAAGGCCTGCAATACGACTTCTAATTTTTCTTTGTTGACCTCCACCCATTTTCCTTTGTATTGAACCAGCCCCTCTGCCATGGCAAGAAAATCTCGCAATTCTTGCTCTGTAAGCGCTTCATCTCCTATCTTTAGAGATGGAGAAAAGTCCATAATAGCATCGAGCCCTACCTTTGCTGGTTCCTTTTCCCCAATTGTCACCGAAAGTCGGACAGAATTGTTACTTTTTCTCCACCAATCTGGCACTCTGCACATGATGCCAGCCCCTTCATAAATCACAATCTCTTTTAAGAAGGTGTACGCTTCCTTGTTAGTGAGCTTCAGTGGCGAAAACAATTCACCACTCTCTAGCAATTCCGAGATGAATCTACTTTGCTCTGCTGCCTTTATTACCGTTGCCATGAGCGCAAGCAGCGTCTTTTCATCCCCTTTAAACTCCACCAAGGCATTTTTCAAAGGGGTATGTACTGCTTTTTTACTTTTAACTGGTTTTGTTGAATAGGTGGCCATAAACGCAAAAGGGTACTGCTCTTCCTTATTTTCAACCAGGTGAAAAAATACTCTTCCTACGACATTGATATTGGAGCTATACTCCGCAAAATACCTGGAGACTGTACCTTCATACGTCCTGATTTCCATCCTAAAGACTGCTAGTAGTTTCTCCCATAACGCTTGAAGCCAAGTGGCGTCCACATACTCCGCCCCAATAACAAAGGGCACCTCTTCCTTCAACCTATTTAGCTCTTCTTCAATTAATTCAACTTGTACGGACTCCCGACTAAATTCAAGATCAGACTGCTTAGATAATTTTTTAATTAGCAAATCTACAATATGATAAAGATATTCAATCGCAGGAGAAAACCACTTTTCCTTTTCTAAAAAGCCAAGGTGAAATAAAGCTATGTACTTATTTGCCTCAAATTGTCCGATCCATTCATTAAGGGGATCTTGCTGATCTATCTGTAGCTTATCTATGTCGTCTGTCGTTTCCTCAATTACAAAGCCTACTGGAGTGAAATATGCGTTTAATTCTCTTATCTTTCTTGATTTTACTAGTGACATGTAATTTTAACCCCCGTGAATTTACAATCATAGAACAGTATTTTCCCCAATAAACAAAATCGCCCCACATAAGCAGGGCGCCACCATAGTTACACCTTGCCCTGAACAATAGCGGTCTTTTCGTCTTCCATTGTTTGTCCAACAATACTTTACGCTTATCCTTATTGTACCATTGTTACGTTAACGGATAAACCAGAAGTTTGTTCTTGCTAGAGGGAAGGTCTCCCATTCCATTCGGTCAACCTTCCCCCTAGACATAAAGAACTGTCATCCGCTTCCCGCGGTTCTGTTTGACCTTACCGGCCGAATGAAAAGATATACATAATATTCATGTATCTTGGTGTAAAATATAGCTCCAATTTGCTTATATTTCACGCGAATATGTGATATGCTATTTGAGTGAAGAGTTGGGAGGTGTATGCGTTGCAAAGGAAAATTATAAAATACCTAATCGACTGGAAAAAGAACCCTTATCGTAAGCCTCTAATATTACAAGGAGCGCGACAGGTTGGTAAAACGTATTCACTTCTTGAATTTGGTCGGGAACAGTACGAAAATGTAGCCTACTTTAATTTTGAGACTAGTCCTACTCTTAACAGAACTTTTGAAGAGAATATTGACCCCAATTATCTAATTCCCATCCTGTCGCGTCTTTCTGGTCAAACTATAATTAAAGAAAAAACTTTAATAATATTAGATGAAATTCAGCTTTGCGAAAGGGCATTGACTTCCCTAAAATACTTTTGTGAAAACGCACCAGAGTATCATATTGTTGTAGCTGGTAGTTTGCTGGGGGTTGCAGTGAATAGAGAAAACTTCTCCTTCCCCGTTGGTAAAGTAGATATGAAAACGCTCTATCCTATGGATATAGAGGAATTCCTATTAGCGTGTGGTGAAACTGAACTCGTAGATCAGATAAATAATTCTTTTTTAAATAATATACCCTTACCCTCTGCACTGCACGAAACTGCTCTTTCGTATTATCGTCAGTATCTTGTCGTCGGCGGAATGCCCGATTGCGTCAAAAAGTTTATAGAAACAAAAGACTATATTCTAGTTCGTCATACACAAGACATGATTTTAGCAAGTTATCTTAATGATATGAGCAAATATAATAATTCAAATGAAATAAAAAAGACACGTTTGGTTTACGACAATATAACTGTCCAACTCTCAAAGAAAAACACACGCTTCCAGTATAAATTGATTAAAACCGGAGCAAGAGCTGCCGAATTTGAAAATGCAATCGAATGGCTGGTATTATCAGGGATTGTTACCCTAATTCACCGTGTTGAGCACCCGAAAAAACCTCTTGAAAATTATCGTGATATTGATTCCTTCAAAACCTATGTATCCGATGTCGGTCTATTAGGTGCTAAGAAAGATATAATAGCTGAAGATGTTTTGTTCCTCTCTGATGAACTTAACGACTTCAAAGGTGGTATGGTAGAAAACTTTGTTTGTTGTCAATTAATTGCTAACGGATACAAAAGTTATTATTGGACATCCGAACGAGGTGCAGAGGTTGATTTTATTATTCAAAGGGAAGGAAAGATCATTCCTTTAGAAGTTAAATCTGCGGACAATACAAAGGCAAAAAGTCTTACTGTATATATAAATACACATAATCCCGAATACGCGATTAAGCTCTCAACAAAGAACTTTGGTTTTGAGGATGGCAAAAAGACAGTTCCATTATATGCTGCATTTTGCATTTAATTAGCCCATTTCAGTAAAGTACTCACAAAGCAATTGGTTATTAAGTAAAAGACAATTCTACCTCAATTTTTGATAAACGTAAAGAAACCTGGCTACTCCGAGAGCGACCAGGTTTCTCAAATTTTGCCGAATCTTGAGGGGGTCAGACCCCGGGGAGACCTTCGCTTGCTCTGCCGCGCCAGTTTTCCTTTGCATTATCATAAACTATATTATCCCATTAATAAATTATGTTTTCTAATCTTATATGTTTTATAATACAAAACTCCAAAATCTTACACGTGTACGATTTTCACCGGACAAGCTACTCCTTGCTTGGCACACTTATCCATCTACTTCAGCATATCTTATGAGTGAAGTATAAAAAAAGAGGAGCTTACGCTATGTCAGATATAATCATCTACGATCCGGCCATGACAGAGGCCCCCCTGGCAATAGAACGAACACCCCAGGTCATCGCCGCGGAAATCAATACCATCAAACATCAGGCCGGGAAGATATTGCTTTATAGTTTCATCGAGATCGGCAGACGCTTGCAAGAGGCCAAGTCCCAAGTTAACCATGGTGAATGGGGCACATGGCTGAAAGAATCCGTCAACTTCTCACAAAACAAGGCCGAAAAACTGATGCGCATCGCCACCGCCTACGGCTCCCTATACCCGGCATCCCATGACACCGGCACTCGGACACAGGCTCTTCCCAATCTGACTTACTCCAAGGCCCTCCTTCTTTTAGGCATCCCCGAAGAAGAACGAACTGATTTCGTCGCTGAACTGGATATTGAAGGCATGACTACCCAGGAGCTACAAAATGCCGTAACAGAAAAGAAAGAGGCCTTACAGGAACGAGACCAAGCCAAAAGAGAAAAAGAGCTGGCCGTCGTAGCCGGAAAAGAGAGCAGCCAAAAGATCGAGAAACTCACACAGGCTAATCAAGAACTAACAAAGCGGTTGGCCGAAAATATAAGCAAACTCGATCGATTAACCGCGCAAAACCACACTCTAGAGCAACGGGCTCAAAGCAGCAGTGATTCTATGCCCAACACTAGCTTGGAAAATCAGATCATGAACTCAGAAGCGAAATACGTCTCTTCTCGGGATCAACTGCTCAGAGCATTTGAAACAATTTTAATAGCCCTCCGTGAATTAAGCTTTAAGAGTCCCGAGGTGAAAGAGAAACATCGCGACGCAGCCTATATAATGATGCAAAACCTGACCAAGCAACTAGAAGTGTACCCGCCTATACCAACCTTCACTGTCAGTCGATAGATGTAACAAATGAGATTTTTTCGCCTTCCGTGTCCGGATTACGATACAATTGATAATCCGGGGCAATGTCTTCGATAGTAGAGAGGGGTCCAAAGTGGAGCTTTCGGCTCCTCTCTATCGAACGGTTGGAGGATTTCCTGGATTCAGGTTCTATAACAGCGGATGCGTGGTTGAATAAACAAGGCTATCGTATGGTCATTTATAAAAAGCATGCGGCGATTTATCGTAAGATTACTAGTTATCTGTTCACATACATGCGCTCATAATACTTTTGGTATTCACCGCTGAGGATCCGTTGCCACCATGCCTTATTGTCAAGATACCAACGGATAGTCATCTGAATTCCTTCGTCAAAGGCTGTGGATGGCAACCATCCCAGATCATGCTGTATTTTCGAGGAATCTATGGCATACCTCAGATCGTGTCCCGCCCGGTCTTTGACGAATTCGATACGGCCACGCCCCAACTCTTGGATGATTGTTTGAACAACCTCAAGATTGGTCCGTTCATTATGCCCCCCGACATTATAAATTTCGCCTTCTTTTCCGTGTCGGATAATCAAATCAATTGCCGAACAATGATCTTCGACATACAACCAGTCCCGTACATTCTCACCTTTGCCGTATACCGGCAGCTGCTTATCATTTAAGGCATTAGCTATCATCAGCGGAATAAGTTTCTCTGGGAACTGATACGGTCCGTAGTTGTTTGAGCACCGAGAAATGCTGACCGGTACTTTGAAGGTACGAGAATATGCCAGGGTAAGCAAATCCGCGGATGCTTTGGAGGCCGAGTAGGGCGACGAAGTATGTATTGGGGTTTCCTCCGTAAAGAGAAGGTCGAGACTGTCGAGGGGAAGGTCCCCATAGACCTCGTCGGTTGAAACCTGATGAAATCTGTCGATACCAAAAATGCGACAAGCATCCAGAAGCACTTGTGTACCTATAACATTTGTGGTGAGGAATAAGGCCGGATTTTCAATTGAACGATCAACATGGCTTTCGGCAGCGAAATTGACTATGATATCAGGTTTCTCAGACTCAAATATCGTGTAAATAGCTTTTTGATCTGCAATATCAGCCTTTATAAATTTAAAGGCAGGGCTGGACATTACGCTTTCTAAGGTTTCAAGATTTCCGGCATACGTAAGCAAATCTACACAGATGATGCTGTCTTCAGGGTGTTTAGCGAGTTCATAAAAAATAAAATTGCTGCCGATAAATCCGGCCCCACCGGTAACCAATATCTTCATATCTATTTCCCTTCCACCACCCTAATTCGGCAACCTATCCATATAATCCCCTCTAAGAATGGGGATCATCTCCGATTTAAGAGGCTCCTCAATATCTTTCAGCCTTCTTTCATCCATGTTAAGGACATCGATTGTATCAATGTGAAGCTTATCAGCAAACTCTTTAGCTGTGAGATATTGATTCTTCCTTAATTCCTTTACTGTTTTTTTCATAAATCCCCAGTTAAAGAACATTCCTTATCCTCTCCTCTCAAACAACCTATGGAAGACAGTGCCTACAATAGCTCCCCCACTGTCAATTAGTACATCCTTAATCTGACCGCTGCGCCCCGGGACAAAGAGTTGATGCACTTCATCACTGATAGCATAGAGAACGCAAATCACTATAGCTATAGCAACTAGCCGCAATCCTTTGACGCCACTCCTTCTCAAGGCATTCATGGTCAACAGACCCATCATCAAATAAGACAGAAAATGAGCGGATTTCCTAACAATGAAATTAGCCTGAATGTACTCCCCACTTAACCACGGAAAGGCTTTTGCGATGACACTAAAAAGCTTCTCGGCAATCCCTTGACTCAGTTCATCGGACTGGGTGGCCACTTGAGCCGACAGATAAAAGATGATAGCCATCCAAAGGAAGACTGCAGTCCATGAAACTACAAAGACTAATCTATTTTTCCCTTTTCTATCTCTCATCTGTTTTATCTCCTAGATCAATTCCCATAGCCATGGGGATGCTTTTGATGCCATCCCCAGGCTGTTTTTATAATGGTCTCCAGATCACTATATCGAGACTGCCACCCCAGCCTTTTTTGGATCTTATCTACCTTAGCTACTAAAACATCCGGATCTCCGTCTCTTCTGGGAGCCTCAACTACCGGAATATCTATACCGGTAACTCTCTTGGCCATGTCGACCACTTCCCGCACGGAATACCCTGTCCCAGTTCCTACATTATATGCCCCGCACGCCACACCTTGATCTAAAGCTTCTAAAGCACGAATATGAGCTTCTGTTAGATCCAAGACATGAATATAGTCCCGGATACAGGTCCCATCCGCGGTTAGGTAATCCGTACCAAAAACTGAAATCGCCTGTCTTTGTCCTAGGGCAGCTTTTAGGATTAGGGGAATCAGATGGGTCTCAGTTGTATGATCCTCTCCCAGAGAGCCGTCCAAGGCCGCTCCTGCCGCATTAAAATAGCGCAGTGCAATCCACTTTAAGCCATAGGCCTGCTCCAACCAAAAAAATGACTGCTCAATCATGAGCTTGGAAGCCCCATAAGGGTTGATAGGCTCTTTTTTCGATTGTTCTGGTATGGGAATCACCTCAGGGTTACCATAGGTTGCAGCTGTAGAAGAGAATACAATTTTGTTCACGCCGCATTTAAGCAAAGTACTTACAAAGCGATTGGTCTTTGCTACATTTTCTTCAAAATACAGATCCGGCTTTTGCACTGATTCCCCTACCAGGCTCCGAGCCGCAAAATGAATCACTGCGCTTACTCTTTCCTTTTTTACGATGTCCGCGACAAGGCCTTCATCGGCGATATCCCCTTGATAAAAAGGAATATCCTTGGCAACAGCTTCTCTATGACCAGTGATTAAACTATCGAGCACCACCGGCTGATATCCTGCTTCAGACAAAGCCTGAACCGTATGGCTGCCGATATACCCTGCACCACCTGATACTAAAACCGCTTTCATGGTTCACCTCTTATCTATGGCTCAATAAGGACTTCCTTTGCATGAGTACAAGGCCCAGCCGCTTGATGATGCGGCTGGGCAAATTTGAAGCTATTGTTATGGAGTTTTCCTCATTCCTATTACTACGGTTGGAAGTTAAGCGAGTCAATCACTTGACCATCGCTAATACCCTGCACTGTGATAGGCTTTCCGGGATAATTGGTTTTCATCTGTGCCATAAGCTCTTGGAGCAACTGATTGACATAGGCCTTATCCGCCCCGGCCTTAAAGGTGATATCCCCAAAGACGGTTCCCTGTTGTTCATAGATTTGAGTACCCAAGACATTCTCCTGAGCCATAATCTGTTGAGACAAGTTCATGTTGGATTCACCAATGGGAGTTCCTTCAGGAATGGGTGTCAGATACTGCGATTTTAGAGGTTCGTTTTGTTGTGGCTGCTCGGTTGCGGGATTTTGAGGTTGCTTATCCACATTAGCATTACCACCGCATCCCCCTATTCCAAATAATAGAGCAAGGATAATCAAGCTCATCGATAGTTTTTTTAGCATAGCTATTCACATCCTTCTTTAGCTTTCAAGTCCTTTTTAGGGTAACTCATTTTCGATGCTTTGGCAAGTGAGGGTATTTATAAATACAAACTTCTAAATCTTACACGTGTACGATTTTGACCGGACAAGCTGCTCCTTGCTTGGCACACTTATCCATCTTCTTCAGCATATCTTATGAGTAAAGTATAAAAAAAGAGGGGCTTACGCTATGTCAGATATAATTATCTGCGATCCGGCCATGACAGAGGCCCCCTTGGCAATGGAGCGAACACCTCAGGTCATCGCCGCGGAAATCAATACCATCAAACATCAGGCCGGGAGGATCTTGCTTAATAGTTTCATCGAGATCGGCAGACGCTTACAAGAGGCCAAGGCCCAAGTTAACCATGGTGAATGGAGCACATGGCTGAAGGAATCCGTCAACTTCTCACAAAACAAGGCCGAAAAACTGATGCGCATCGCCACCGCCTACGGCTCCCTATACCCGGCATCCCTTGACACTGGCACTCGGACACAGGCTCTTCCCAATCTGACTTACTCCAAGGCCCTCCTGCTTTTAGGCATTCCCGAAGAAGAACGCGCTGATTTCGCCGCTGAACTGGAGAACGAAGGCATGACAACCCTAGAGCTACAAAAAGCCGTAGCAGAAAAGAAAGAGGCCTTACAGGAACGAGACCAAGCCCAAAGAGAAAAAAAGCTGGTGGTTGAAGCTGGAAAAAAGAGCAGCCAAAAGATTGAGAAACTCATACAGGCTAATCAAGAACTAACAAAGCGGTTGGCCGAAAATATAAGCAAACTCGATCGGTTAACTGCGCAAAATCACTCTATAGAGTAAGCGTCAAACAAGTCGGTGTATAGAAAAAGAGCAAAAACCAGTATAAACTAAGTTTTTGCCCTATTTGCAAACAGCCTGGACATCTGGACTCCACGGTAGATAATCTTCAAGAAATTCAGGGTATTGACCGAACTGCACCCCGGGCAACTCTTTGAAGATGAAAGAAAGATATTTATACGGATTCAGACCATTGGCCTTAGCAGTTTCAATCATGCTGTAAACGGCAGCGCTAGCAGTTGCTCCTTTCGGGCTTCCACTAAACAGCCAGTTTTTACGCCCGATCGTAAATGGGCGGATGCTGTTTTCAGCCAAGTTATTGGAGATGGAGCAGTTTCCATCCTTCAGATAATTCATCAATTCCTGCTTATGGTTTATGGCGTAATTTAGAGCTTCCCCAAGTTTAGATTTAGGGAGAACCTTGTTCTTATTGTAATCCACCCATGCCCAAAAGGCCTCCAAAACAGGTTGCTCCTGCTTTAGACGCTGGGTTTGTCGCTCTTCTCTTGAACACCCTTCAAGAGTTTTCTCCATCTCAAAGAGCTCATTACAGAATCGAACCCCATCGCTTGCCAAAGTGGCTTCCGGGCTATGGATATCCTTCGGCAGGGCATCAACGAAGTTCCTTCGAACATGAGCCCAGCACAGGCATCTCATGATTCCCTCCACCTTATGGTAGCCTGAGTAGGCGTCCGAGTGGAGGTACCCCTTAAACCCTTTTAGAAATTCTTTAGGGTATTTACCACTCCTTCCCGGTTGGTACTCGAAGATCCGGATGGGATGCTTACAGTGTTTGCCCGTACTGTAAACCCACATGTAGGAATCCGTGGTATTCTTTCGGCCCTCTTCGTTGAGGACTTGTACCGGAGTCTCGTCTTATGTTGAGCGATATATTATGTAGAGTGATTCTGGATAAAGATAGAAAGTTATTGCATTCCAGCTAATTGGACATCTTTATGTAATTATGACTTAACATAACGTTTTGATGGTTATCCTCATAAAAAAGGAGGCACATCAAAATGCACAGTAAAACCGCGAAGATTCTTCTTAGGTATGATGCTTATTTGGACATCTTGGAAGAATACCTAAACCTAGAAGAATTCAGGAACCTGTCACTACTGACAATTTCCTCAAAGAGAGTGACGATCACTTCTTTTTTGAATTATCTTGGTGACAACAAAGTAATGGATTTTCATCATTGCTTACAGAAAAACGTGACTGGCTATTTATCGTCAATTGCTAACTTATCTTCATCCACCATTAGTGGACGTACATTTACTCTGCGCCATTTTTTTAATTACCTCAGCCGCAGAAACCTCACTCTGTTTTCAGGATATGAGCTTTTCCCGGTTATCTTTACAAACAAACGGGAACGTATACTTTCCTTTTATTCCATTGAGGAAGTCAGACGAATCATATCTGCTATAGACAGAGGTACCCCCTATGGAAAAAGGGACTTTATCGTACTCCTACTAGCTGCGGAACTTGGTATGCGCTCCGGTGACATCATCCGGTTAAAAACATCGGATATCCATTGGGATCATGACACGATTGAGTTTGTTCAGTATAAGACTAAAACTTTTAATCAACTCCCCTTAATGGAAAATATAAAGTATGCATTGATCGATTATCTAAAAAACGGGCGTCCGGAAAGTGACTCAGGGTACATCTTTATCGGCACAAAGAATGGCAAAAAGCCGTTAACTAATACCTGTATACACCAGATAGTTTCTAAATACTTTCGAAAGGCAAACGTTGATACATCGGAACGTAAACATGGGCCACATGCCATGCGGCATTCTCTAGCAAGCAACATGCTCCATAACAATACCCCTATGCATGTAATCAAGGAGGTATTGGGACATTCAAGCATCAATACGACCAGAATTTATCTTAATATCGATGTAGACTCCCTTAGAGAATTAGCTTTGGAGGTGCCATATGAAACAGTATGAAACCTTCGATTTCCCCGTGACTTACCGTGACATTGCGATGGATTATATAGATTATAAACACTCCCTCGGATTTAACTATTCTTATATCGAACAGACAAAAGTAAATAGTATGCTTAATTTTATATACGCTAATTCGAAATCCGATCCTATACTAGCTTTATTGCCAGAACTAGTTAATGCGTATGCATCGAGAAAGGGCACTGAAAGTGTCCAGAGCCTTCACGCTAGGCAATCTCATATAAGACAGTTTGCCCTTTTCTTAAACCTTAGAGGCATTCCAGCTTATGTTTACCCTAAAAAACTGGTTAAAACTACCGAGGTCTTTGTTCCGTATATCTTTACCAGCCAAGAAATCAGAAGAATTCTTCAGGAAGCAGATACAATCGGGCCAAACAAGAATAAGTTTGTAAATACCCCTTATATATATCCTGCGGTAATCCGTGTGCTTTATGGATGTGGATTACGAGTAAGCGAAGCCCTTGCCCTTAAGCGCGAACATGTCGATTTAGATAATGGAGTTCTTGTCGTTATGAACGGCAAAAATAATGTATCCCGCCTGATTCCGGTATCCGAATCATTACGACAGTATTTATCCTTATATGACTTAAAGGTTGAAAGGGCAGGAAATCCATATTTTTTCCCTGCGCTTCACAATGAAAGATACTCTCCAACAACCATACGAAATCAGTTTATAAGGCTACAGAAAAAAGTCGGTATAGCTCAATTAAGTAATGGAAAGTACCCACGCGTACATGACCTAAGACATACTTTCAGTGTCCATGCTTTAGAACAGATGATTCACAAAGGAATAGATCCTTACTGCTCACTTCCCATACTTAGTACCTATCTAGGACACAAGGGTATCGAATCAACAGAAAAGTACCTCCGACTGACAAAACAATATTTTGTCGACATTCTGCAGTTCAGTAGCGAAGATGCTGAAAAGATTTTTCCGGAGGTGTGACTATGCAGAGAAAGGAATTGTCCTATTATATAACCATCTTCTTTACAGAATACCTTGGTAATGAGGCAGGGTTGTCAATCAATACCGTGAAGTCATACCGGGATACATTTATACTGTTCTTTAAATACCTTGATGAGACTAAAATTTGTAAGATTAGCAAACTAAGAATGGATACGCTGAATGCAGACAATGTAATCGGATTTCTAGATTGGCTGGAACAGTCAAGAGGCTGCAGCATCAGTTCAAGAAATCTGCGGCTTGCAGCAATAAAAGCATTTTGTAATTATGTAGTACGCAAAAGTCCAGAGGAGAGTGGTCTGTGTCAAGGTGTTTTAAGCATCCGTGTTAAAAAAGCTCCTCAGAAATCGGTTGAATATCTAATTGTAGAAGCTGTGGAATATCTTCTGAAAATGCCTGACAGTCACTCAACGCGAGGTCTCCGTGACCTTGCAATAATTGCTTTACTGTATGAATCTGGCTGCAGGGTTCAGGAAATCATTGATTTGAAAGTTGGGGACATTGCCTTCCGGAGCCCGAACACGGTTAAGCTTACCGGAAAAGGGAACAAGGCAAGAGTAGTACCCTTAAGTAGCAATGTTGCAGACATAATTAAAGCTTATCTGAACTCGGGTTCGACAGTCTGTAGGCACAAGAAGTGCCTCGAACCATTGCAGCACATAGGCTAGAGGCACCTGTGGATAACTTGCCGTGTATCTACGCTTTTTAACCTTTTTGAAGGGTAATATCCAATATTCTTGCGGGTTCCGGGACTTCAAGCAAAAAAAGAATTCTCTTTTGAGCTTCGGTTAATTCGGTTCTCTGCCAAACCTTTCCGTCTACCGATTCGTGTTCAATGAGGTGCATGGTATCCAATTCCGAACGAAGAGTAGACCATGTATTTAGAGTATTCACTTCTGCGACTCTCACAAGAAGGAGGGCTAGCCAACACAGAAGTACATGGGAACGAATTCTTTCTTCCTTACGATGGTAAACCGGTCGCAACTCCAGTGTCGTTTTTAGGGTTCTGAAGGCTCTTTCTACTTCAAGGAGCTGTTTGTAACCTAAGGCGATGTCTTCAGTGGAGAGTGTATCATCTGAGGTACGGATGAGATATTTTCCATCTAGATGTTCCATCGCTTTAACCGCTTGGGTATTTATTTTAAGATTTCCTTTGGCATCCATCTTAAGATACTTCTTGTAGGTAATATGAGTGTTGAGACGGCAATGAGCTTTGGTATGGGCTGTTCCATCTAGTTCCTTCAGTCGAGTAAGCTCGGCTCTAATCTTCTCTAAATGCTTTTCGCGTTTTACCGCATCCCTGCGTGCCTCGGCAGGATTGCGAACGAGCACATAGCGATTTCTAGCTTCTCCATCGCCGACAATGACTTCCTTCACTTCCAAGTTTTCACGCACACTACGAAAGCGACCGGGATGAGCTAAGGCTTTTTCAACTTCTGGCTTTCCTGCACTTAGTCGTTCTCCCACGATATAGTGCCCACCCGCTTGTTGTAAAGTCCGCAGATTCACCTCAGAAGAGAAACCCCGATCAGCTACGGTAATGACCCGGCCAAGCTTCCAACCGATGAGATCTCTCTTGATCTCGGGAATCACCGACATATCCGAGGTGTTTCCGGGCCACGACCAACAACGAATGGGAATCCCATCGCGGGTAACGGCCAAGCCGATCACGATTTGGGGAAGATCGGGTCGACTATCTTTCGAATGCCCTTGAAGCTTGAACTCCTCGTCATCCCACTCGTCCATTTCAAAATACGTCGAGGTGGTATCGAAGAAGAGCAGGTCGACTTCCAAATTAAAAAGGTCAGCCACCGCGTTGAAAATTTCATGTTGGAGTTCTTCCTCAGATTCTAAAAGGAAGTCCATCGCTCGATAGCAATGATGAACATCGAGCTCACGAAGCCCAGGAATAGCTACTTTCTTAGCAACCCACTCTTCCAGTCCTAATTTGCTCGAAGGAGCTAATGCCCGATTGGCAACCATAGCAAAGATGATGCGCTCCATTTCTACTCTGAATTCGCGATCCTTTAACCGCTTTCCAAGGATCTTATCGATTCCAATCCGGCGCCAAAGTCCATCAAGAAACCAGGTTCCGCCCATAGGGCGACTTGAAATGAACCGAAGCTCAGGAACCTTGTCATCAAAGAGAGTGGGCTCTTCACCAAGAAAACGCTGAATACTCCGAGAAAGTCGTCGAAGGCCGTCCATATCTAGCTCATCCATCCGTCCGAAACTATGAATCACCTCTGCCTGCGGTGTACCCGTCTTCGGATTGCGAACATTGTGAGCTAACTGAACGTATTTTACAACACTATGATCTTTGTTTTTACGAGAAGTTACACGAATATACATAATACTATTTTACCATTGTGTACCTACCCTTTCAATATATATTCAGACAATATTTAGAGTTATCCACAGATTCGTGTGCCTACACGTTTTTGTGATATTCACTTGTGGATAACCCGTTAAACCCGCGTGGTTGATGTGTCTCATTTTTTTCCATGTGCCTAAAGTGAAGTTTGACTGTCGAACCCGAGCTGAAGTCGGCCAACATAAGCAACATGGCACACCCTGTGTTTGTAAATATATACGATAAGCCCTTGTCAAGATCTGGAGTATCCTACGTCCTTGATAAATATGCGCACAAGGCTCGTAAAATAAGACCAGAATTATATTCATCAAAACTGCATCCCCACATATTAAGGCATTCCAAAGCAATGCATCTGCTTGAAAATGGAGTGAATTTAATTTATATTAGGGATTTTCTGGGACATTCATCGGTTACTACAACTGAGATCTATGCAAGATGCAACCCTGAATTGAAAAGAAAATACATTGAACAGGCTAGCAACTTGATTACAGAATCCGTTGAGAAATACAGTAAAAGTGAAAAACAAAACCTGATTGCCTGGCTCCGAGAAAACATCTAATAATTATGTTGAGTGGTTATACCGCAAATCTTATATACGGGCGGCATAACCACTCATAACTCTACATAATATATCGCTCAACATAAGACGAGTTATGTAAAGCTTCGCATAATTCGTCGGCATGCAGGTAGTTTTCCTCCAAGAGTATCTGCTGCATCCGCTTCAAAAGCGGGGTGAGCCAATCTCGGGCTGCTACCATGATCCAATTGGCCATGGTGGCACGACTTAATTCAACGCCCAGCGTCTTCCACTCCTTTTCCTGACGGTAAAGAGGAAGGGCGTTGACAAACTTCTGATGCATCACCCAAGCTACTGTGGAGGGAGATGCCATGGAGTGTTGAATAACTGGAGAAGGTACGGGTGCTTTCTCCATATAGGGCAAGCCATTCTTACGACAGCTACGACACTCGAAGGTTTCGCGGTAGATATCGATCACCCTGACTTTCGCAGGGATGAACTCAATTTCGGTGCGCACAAACTCTTCTCCAACTGAGACCAGCGTCGTCTGACATTCTTCGCAGAACCGGTCATCTTCTAATAGAGTACAGAACCGCTTTTCATGGGGAAGGTCTTTCAAAAGTTCTTTACGCTGACCGTCGAATTTCTTTCTCCGGTAACCCTCGACTTGCTTAAGGTCCGGTTCCACAGCCTTGGGATTAGACTCCGTTTCTGCTTCATCAAAAAGAGACATCTGTCCCAGGTCAAGGACGGATGTCTTCTCAGAGCTTCGACCAAAGAGCTTACGGGTCAGATGCTGAATGGTTTCATGAAGAAGTTTGTTTTCCTTCTCTAGTTCGGTGATGCGATTTTCAAGAGTTTTTACCGATTTTACTTCACTCATCAGCCCTAAGTCCTTTGCGTTTTTCACTGCATTCATTATAGCATGAAAACGCCATAAAGTCCAGTAACCATGCGGGTTTTGGCTGTTTTTCTATACCGAAAAACAGCCTGTGGAATCCCACTTTTTCACGGCCTTGGGTTGATCAATGGACAGCCCTTCCATAAGCCAGCGGAATTCCTGGCGGGTAATCCCGCGAACCGCTTCAGCATTCCTGGGCCATTGAAATTTGCTCTTTTCCAGTCGCTTATACAGAAGAACAAAGCCATCGCCTTCCCAATAGAGTGCTTTCAGTCGATCATGCCGACGGCCACAAAAGAGAAACAAACTGTTTTGAAATGGGTTAAGCTGAAGGTTTTGCTGGACCAGCGCTGCCAGTCCGTCGATGGACTTACGCATGTCAGTATACCCGCAGGCGATGTAAATTTTCTCGGCCTTAGAGAGATCACCGAACATGTTGCAGTGCCCTCAGAGTATTTTCGATTAAGTCCAACGAGGCAGTGTTATGAATTTCTAGACTTACGGAATCTAAGCGAACCACGATCGCTGGTGTCAATGAATCTGTCGCCGTAGGATTGACCTGGGGAAGTGAAAAGGATATAGGTACGATAGAATTGGTTTCGGTCTGAAGTGCTGGAAGAGCTTCACAGGCGGCAGTGCGGACTCGTTTCAACCAATAAAAATAACTACTCGGATGAATATTATGTTCAGCACACCAGGCAGTGACTGTTTGTCCGCTGCTGCGGCATTCACGAATAAGTTGAGTCCATTTGTTCAATCGATAGTTTTGAGTGACTTTCTGGGTATCCACTTTAATCCTCCTTTAGAGTTTTTCAAGTAAACTAGAAAAACTCTAAAAACTTCAATTTACGAGGATTGTCTCATAGTTACCCAGATGGGTCTATACACTGCCTTATTAGGCGCTTACTCTATAGAGCAACAGGCCCAAAGCAACAGCTCTGTTAACTCAGGAGTGGGGCAGAAAACCATGAGAGAAAGTGATTCTATGCCCAACACTAACTTGGAAAATATGATCATGAACTCAGAAGCGAAATACTTCTCTTCTCGGGATCAACTGCTCAGAGCATTTGAAACTATTCTAATAGCCCTCCGTGAATTAAGCTTCAAGAGTCCCGAGGTGAAAGAGAAACATCGCGAGGCAGCCTATACAATGATGCAAAACCCGGCCAAGCAGCTAGAAGTGTACCCGCCTATATCAACCTTTACTGTCATTCGATAGAAGTAATTCAAACCTTCGTTCGAAAAGGAATATACTCACCTTCAGGTATTCGAATAACGAAATACAATTGATAATCTGGGGTAATGTCTTTGGTAGCAGAGGGGGATCCAAAAATTGAGCTTTTGAACCCCTTCCCCTCAAAAATGGGGCATCCACCCTTCCTATACTTTATAGAGAATTTAAGATAAAATTATATCGAAGAATTGATATCAGGAGTGCGGGACTATGATAATAAAACCATCAGCTGCATTGCGGGATGAATATTTTATTAAGGGCCTTAAGGGAAAGTAAATTATTTTGTGTAAATTGAAATTCTACATCAAAGTTTATTTGGTTAGACCTATAGTTGGCTCTTGCCAATTATGGAGAGTAAGGCAATGCTAGCGAGCAACCTGAGCGCCTAATTGGTTCTGCCACCATAGAGGGGAACCGAAGGGTCCCTTTTCTTTTTCTGGCGGGAGAACTAAAGCGATAAACTCGGGGCGCAGCCCCAAAATTATATAACCATTCGATCCTCAAAGTAGATCATGAATTGAGCTAAGCAACTTTGTCATTCTCTAATTGGCATCGTCCACTTCTTAGATGCTTGTTCAGTCGCAAGGTAGATAATCTTTCTTAAGGCATCATCTGTCGGATACGCAGTCTTTGTCTTGGTTACTTTCTAAACTGGCGATGAGAACCTTCGATGAGATTAGTCTTGTATATAATTCTTCGTATATCCGCAATATATGCAAAAATGCGGTGAGTTCTAACCAGTTGTTTTTCCAGGACTTAATAACGATGGGGTGTTTTTGGCCCCATTTCTCTTCGAATCCCAAGTAGTTATATTCTGCATCTTCCAAGGTTAAAGCCTGGTAAACCTTCTTCATGAAAAACCATTTGTTCTAGATATTACCTTTTCTCAGCCAAAAACTCTTCATATCTATCACAGATTTCTTTTGTTTCACCGAAGGCAATTTGTTTTCCTTTATCTAACCAAAGCACCTTATTACACATTCTTCTAATTTGGTCTAGCGAATGCGATACCAATAGGGTTGTTACACCACTGTTAAGTATATCCATCATTTTAGTTTCGCTCTTCTTGCGAAAGGCACCATCTCCGACAGACAGAACTTCATCCAAAATTAGAATCTCTGGATTAACTAAACAAGCAATGGAAAAAGCAAGTCTTGATTTCATTCCGGACGACAATTGTTTAAACGGTCTGTCCTGAAACTCTTCGAGTTCAGCGAAAGCTATAATTTGATCATACATATCGTTCATAAACACCCTTGTGTATCCCAACATAGCTCCACGCAAATAGGTATTTTCCTTTACTGTTAAATCGCCATCAAAGCCAGAACCTAATTCAAGCAACGCAGCAATACTCCCATTAACATTGGCAGAGCCTTTTGTCGGTACCATAATACCAGTAATCACCTTCAGTAACGTAGATTTTCCCGCTCCATTGCCACCAATGATTCCACATAAATCTCCCTTATTAAGCGAGAAAGATACATTGTTAACTGCCCAAAATTCTTTTATCTCATATTTCCCTCGCAACCGTCTAATAAGATACTCTTTGATCCCTATATCTTTAAAGTCTCCCATAATGTATCTAACCGAAACGTTCTTTAAATCAATAACCATATTATCCCTCTTAAACATAATAAAGAAATTTGTAATTATATTTCTTATAAATAATACCACCGATAAATAGCACCATGAGCGAGTAAAAAGCAGCAAGCAAATGAAAACTATATGTCGGGATTGTATTCTCTATAACAATCTTTCTGAAATAAGTAATATAAACATAAATAGGATTTAAATAAAACAAAGACTGGATATCAGGTGCATAGGCATTAACTGTATAAAAGATTGCAGAAAAATACATTAGTAGAGTCGTAAATACATCATATAAATACTGAACATCCTTAAAAATAATATAAAGTGCTGATAAAATTAGGCCAAGCCCTATATTGAAAACGAGTAAACAAACAATAGGATAGATTAGCATCAGAAACTTCCAGGTAAACGGTATTCCCTCAATAGCTACAAAAAGAAAGAAAATAACCAGAGTTAGACCAAAATTGATTAGAGATGATATATTTTTTGAAAGCAAAAACATATACTTAGGAACATTTACTTTAGAAAAAATTGTAGAATTGGAGACAAGAGCATTCATTCCCCCATTAGTTGCCTCACGATAATAAGAGAATATCAAGTTTCCTGCAAACATGTAGATAATAAAGTGCGGAGTACTATTCCCAAAAAATTGGGTAAATACCATGGCCATCGCGAGTAGCGTTAGTAGTGGAGCAAGCATACTCCACAGCATTCCCAAAACTGTTCTCTTGTACTTCTTTTTAAAGTCCCTCTTTACGAGTTCCTCAAATAGAAACCTATGTTTCTTCATTTTATTTAACATCAAAAGTCTCCTCATATATCAACGGCTTACTTGTTAAGTATAAACATACAAATCGTTTAAGTCACTTTAGTATTAGAAATCGAAATTAGCCAACCCCCAAATATGAAGATTCTCTTTCAACTTCTAAAAACACAAATTTATTCCTTTTCAATATCTAAGTGACGGCACCAAAAATCAAGTGATGTAGCCTCCTCCATCCGTTTTCGATAAGTTTCAGCAGCTTTCCGATACCCATGTAACAGCTTAACTGACATTTTAATAAATTGTAAACCGTAACTTATTAGCATAATTGGGAAATATATCAACGAGCCATCATGTAATGACTCCTTACTTCGCTGTATCAATTCTATGTTTAGAGACTCTTCGTCCGTTTGAAGTAGAAAATCAATGCCTTTAAGAAAATCATTATAGGCTCGCAACAAAAAGTTAAGTGCAGAGTAGTTTCTTTTCAAAAGCTGCTTTCCCATAGCTAATAACAACTTAACAATATGGGCAAGCGCTCCGAATTGCGGAAAGTGGATAGCAGTCAGAATAGTTCCGTTCCGTTTATTGTAATACTGCAAATACGCCCTGTACTTGAAGTCAAAATATTCATGCCATATCCCTATTCCATTCACGAGAAGAATTTTATTAGAAAGCCGGATTCCATATTCCATGTCATCCATTTTAATAAATAGTGGGAGAGGAAAATTATTATCATCAATTAGGCTAAGCGGAATGCACATATACCACCAGCCACTATAATTTACGAATTCCTCATGTTCATTGAATACTAACTTTTCTCTTACACGTAAATCAAAGTTAGGTTTTATACTTTTAACACGCATCCCTTTCCAAAAAGCACCTGCTTCATGCTGCAGATATGGCAAATCCTCTCTTATCATACTTGCACCAATACAAATGTCAAGGCGCTCAGCTCTTAACACTTTTAGAAAAGTTATTGTCCTTGCTAGTACCTCACCCTCGAACAATATATCATCATCCATCAACAACACATGGGTATATTCATCACTCCGCTTGTATGCTTCAATAATGCCGCGAGTAAATCCACCACTTCCACCATAGTTCTTGTTTTCAAATACTTTTACATGTTCACTTTCAACCTGTGCTGCATCAATCGTATGTCCGTTATCAACAATAAAAAAGTTTAAATTATTTCTAACAGGTGAACGCGGATTACTAAATATATAGTCGTTTGCAGTTCTAATGTTACGATAAACAAACTTCTCGCGTTTGTAGGTGCAGATAATAAAAGCAACTTTGACTGGATTGACCTTATGAGCAGTTTCATCAATAAAGTAATGTCCACCAAAAAAAACAGCTTCATCGGATAGGGCTGTCAACTCTATATAGTAAATCCCTTCGGATCTATCAGACGTAAAGTTGTGTGTGAATTTAAACTCACTAATTTCAGAGGACTCTATCCGATGCTCCTGCAAAACCTCGTTTAGACTCTCTGATTCATGTCTGGCCGCAAACAATCTTACTAAAAACTTTCCCGTGATCCTTAAAGAGATTCCGACACAATCTACCCATGTATACTTCAAATATTTTGAATAAGAAAAGCAATTAAAGTAGGTATCAAAGGAAATTAATGCACCTTTCTTGAGTTTTATTTCCTGCGACTGTTCATTGTAGGTGACACTATTATCATAACCTGAAGATGGAACCGTTCTAAAGTACAGTTCCTCCTCGTTACAGATACCTGATTTTGGGAATATAAAACGGAATAATTCCATGCTTTGATCTCCATCCTGTACTATACAGTATAATCGCCAAACTCGAGAGCAATGGCCTCAAGCGCTGAGTTTATCACCTTATCCATATCATAATACTTATAGCTTCCAAGCCTGCCCCCAAAGATAACATTGCTTTCGGCTTCAGCAAGTCTTGTGTACTTAGCATACAGCGCATCATTTTTATTATTGTTAACCGGATAATACGGATCATCACCAGGTTTCCATTCAGAAGGGTACTCTGTAGAAATCACAGTTGTAGGTTGTTTTCCAAATTCAAAATGCTTATGCTCAATAATTCTAGTGTATGGCACCTCACGCTCTGTATAATTGACAACAGCATTACCCTGATAATTATCGCATTCTAACCGTTTATGTTCGAAATTTAAAGAACGATATTCTAGGTATCCTAGCTTATAGCCAAAAAAAGAATCAATCATACCCGTGAAAATGGTTTTAGAGGCACAGTCTTTTTCAAACTCAATAAAATCAAAGTAATCCGTATTCAGTCTCACCTCAACCCCGGAGAGCATCTTTTCGACAATAGGGGTATAACCGCCGATAGGGATTCCTTGATAGCGGTCATCAAAATAATTATTGTCATAAGTAAAACGCAGGGGAAGTCTTTTGATAATAAAAGCAGGAAGCTCTGTGCATGCACGACCCCATTGCTTTTCGGTATATCCCTTTACCAATTTTTCGTAAACATCCCTACCAACCAGTGAAAGGGCCTGTTCCTCTAAATTTGAAGGCTCTGTGATACTTAGCTCTCGGATTTGCTCTTCAATTATTGCCTTTGCCTGAGACGGTGTTTTGATATTCCACATTTTGCTGAAGGTATTCATATTGAATGGTAAATTATATAATTCGTTTTTATATGAAGCAATAGGAGAATTGATGTAATTATTAAACTTCGCAAACTTATTGATGTACTGCCAGACCACTTCATTATTGGTATGGAAAATGTGCGCACCGTATTTGTGTACATTGATTCCATCAATAGATTCACAATATATGTTACCACCAATGTGGTTACGTTTATCAATGACTAGGCAATTTTTACCGCGCTTCTTTGCCTCATTAACGAAGACGGAACCAAACAGACCTGCGCCTACTACAAGATAATCGTATTTCATATTCTATGATCCTCTCACACCATTCAATAACTTCTTGACTAAAGCGCGTCGCCGTGTGCCAGGAGGTAACAGAGTGTAAATACGCTTCATTTGCGAAAAATTATCTGTTTCCCCTTGGAATGCTTCAAAATGGGCGCGCGGCAATTCGGCATAACACACGTGCGGCTGTTTTTTCAGCCACGTGTAATAGATTCCAAAAAGCCTCTCTCCTAAAAATCCATCTACTCGAGAGGCCTTTCCGCTATATTTTGAATAATCTGCAATGCGGTCAAATTCAGTCAGGATACTGAACAGCCAAGCACAGTAGCTATTGAAAATCTCCTTTTTCATAATGAACATATTGCAGAAATAATGCTTGGTATTATTCATGTATTCATTTGCTGACTCTGTAAAGTTGGGAAATTTCTCTGAGATAATGCTTAGAATCAAATCTAAATCCTCAATAAAATTAAACGCTGTATCTTTGTAGTGATTGTAGATGGAAACATACATCTCCTCCGCAATTGGTGCAATAACTTCATAGCGAGAGATAAGTCTGCTCAAACCTTCAACATTAAACTTAAGAGCGTCCAACGTCTCTGGAGTTGGTTCGTCAAATATTTTGTATGGTATCACCGGCTTGTGAGATGACTGCGTGTTTAAATCCACTAAATAACGTTCGTCAAAACAAAGATAGCGCCTGTAATGGAAAAAGCCAACGTAATCGGCCTTATCGTTTTTCCATACCCAATACTGAGCTGTAAGCTCACAGTATGATTTGTTTTTTAATGAAATTGAATCACCCGTATCGTCATAAAGCATCCCCTCTAGCCTTCTTGGGCTCAGAGCAGCACCAACCTGAATTGGGTAAAGCAGAGGATGTATGGGTACATAGTAATCCTTGTGGCAGGATACATAAATTTTTATTATATTTTTTCCCACATTTGACTCCTTTACTTAACCCAGAATATCTCAACATTCAATTGAATCTTATTTTGCTATTACTATGATCTTTTCAACAAAAGGGTAAATATACAATATGTGAATTTCAAACTATTTTTATCAGAACTAATTAGACTTGACTAAGTAACTGCATCCAATTCATTTGAGTAGTAGAACTGATAATTTTCTAATTTCAATTTGAACATTTAAAATTTTCGCTTTTGGGAGGGAAATCGTTAGTATCAAACCGAGGTAATATAAACCTATCGCAGACAGAAATATCCGCAAGGGCTACTTCAGTTGTCACTCCAGCTATAGCTCCTTGGCTCTTCACATAATCGATCACCGTTTCGCTACAAGAGCCATAAGGATAACAACAAATCCAGTGATTAGGATCAACTATTCCATCAAACACCTGTAAGGCATTCTGAATATCGTTTTGCAATTGCTCTTGCGTCAGTCGGTTCATCCAATAATGATCATAACCGTGAATTCCAAACAACATTCCCTCTTTTGACATGAGCCTAACTTGATCCTCACTCATGTATAATTCCTGTGCAAAAGCCTCCTCGGACATACCAACACATTTATTAAATAACTCTTTTACAATTAGATGACGAAGGTTCTCCTCTAATTCCACTTGAAGCAAACGCTTCACAAATATTACTTCAGCACTATCAAATCGATTTGCTTTTGCCAGTTTAATGTAAAGTTCTTCATTTGCCGGTATATCAAATTCATTTCCACGGTAATAATCAAGCCGATCATAAACAAAAGAAAGCAGTTTATCAATTGGTGTGCTTGCCAAAATAAAATGAATCATATTAACATCTAACAATTTATGCTCTGCCAGTATCTTACCGGGCATCGAGAAAAAGCCTTGTATTCCGTTTTCCTTTAATATTGGAAATACATTTGTATAGTGGTCTATATAACCATCATCGAATGTGAGGAGCACACTTTTTTTCGGTAGAGCTCTCCCTCCGTCTATTGCTTCAAGCAGTTGCTCGAAGGAAATAAAATTCCCATATTCTTTTAAGAAAGCTATCTGTTGACGGAAGAGTACCAAATCCAGGCCCTTAATATCCGAATAACGACTGGAAGCTATACTACGCACATAATGGTACATAATAATAGAGACTTTATTGTTCATTACAATCACTCCTCAGCCAGTTCGGTCTATCTTGGTCAGCATCGGCTTTGAAAACATAATAAGGTTCTTCAAAAGATGTGTGATACCACATATCAATGTTTTCTTGAACAAAAGGCTCAAAATAATTAGGAATTATATTTAAGTCATCTTCCGTTTTTAAAACAAAACCAGCTTTAGCCATAATTACGTGATCAATTCCTTGCTGATAAAAATCTATATACTCGTATTTATTATTAATCATAATATTGTTAATTGATCTACCCGCTTCACCGAGTGCATTATCCTCACCTATAAAGTCAACAATTCTAAGTATTTTACTTCCATTTCGCTCGATCTCTCTACCGACGAGCACAGCCTTTACCTTAGATTCCGATTCAATACCCCAAATATTATAATTATAAATCGGATGTTTAAAATAACGTTTTTCAAAATACCATTCATCCTTATAAGGCTTACGCTGCGAATAACCCAAATCAAATTTGCTCCTCAACTCTTCCATTGTTGCAAGTTCAATCAGGTTGTTTTCTCCATCTACCTCATCAAGAATTCGTTTATCTTTTATAACTGCTATCCTATATTCCTCTATATTGGCTAAACGATAGTAGTGTCTCAGATGCCCAATCGTTTGGTCTTTCATTGTTTTCATAATTCGTACTGTTGTCTTTGGATTCAGCCCGACCCCGCTATGAGATTTGGCACCTGTTATTTTACAGATATTCTTCATTAGCAACTGACCTAGAAAAGGCACCTTACACTCGGAACTAACCTTCCAAAGCGATCCCCACAAATCGCAATTAGCCAAGTTTTTAGAAGACTGATAAAATGCAAAAATACAGTCAATCTTTTTTGTTTCTTTGTTAATTGCTAAAGCAACGTTAATTCTGTTTCCAACAGCATACTCATAGTTAAACAACTTTCTGGATTTGACTAAAATATGTTCAGGATTCCATTCCTTCTTAATAAACTCTTGAACCCTTTCGACATCTTCTATCGTACCTAATCGGAAATAATGCGTTTTCGTTTCAATATCCATTAAACTTCCCTCTTTATTCTATTTCCAGAATTCTAGCCACAATTTTTTCTGCAGTTAATCCACATTTATCTAGCAAATATTTATATTCTCCAGCTTTCCCAAATGCATTTGGCAAACCAATAATCAGCTGTTTTGGTGTACCTTCCTTACCCGCCTTGTATTCAGCAACTGCACTACCTAATCCACCAATATTACCGTGCTCCTCCACTGTGACAATTAGATTATGACTAGCAAAAATCTCATCTAATATTTTAGTGTCCAAAGGTTTAATCGTATGCATATTAATAACTGAAGACCTTATTCCTTGCTTTTCGAGTATTTCTGAAGCCCGCAAAGCTTCATATACCATACTACCCGTAGCAATTATTGCAATGTTTCCACCATTTGTAAGTTGTATAGCTTTTCCAATGCTAAATTCATAATCTTTGTCATATACAATTGGGTGATTTGCATTACCTGTTAATCTAATATAAACAGGCCCTGAGTACTCTGTTGCCGCAATTGTTGCTTTGATTGTTTCTGCAGCATCTGCAGGCGAAAGAACACACATATTGGGTATCGCTCTTGTTATAGCTATATCTTCAATTCCATAATGTGTATTTCCAAAAAACCCCATCGCAACACCGCTTGCTAAACCAACTATTTTTACATCAAAATTCATATACGATACGCAATTTCGCATCTGTTCAATTGCTCGCATTGAGGCAAAGGTTGCAAAGGTTGTCGTGAAAACTTTGTATCCCTCTTTTGCTAGGCCTGCTGCCATTCCAACCATATTCTGTTCTGCAATTCCTGTATTAATTAAACGGTCGGGAAATGCATTTTGAAAACGATCTAGCCCTGAAGTATTACACAAATCCGCAGTGAGTACCAAAACATCCTCACGCTGCTGCCCAATATCTAAAAGAGCTACACCCAATGCGCCCCTTTCTCCAAGCATCGACCATGTACGAATATTCTTTCTATTAAAATCAAGCATCTCTGTTTTCCCCCGTTAATTCAGCTAAAGCCATTTCAAGCTGTTGCTTGGTAAGTCGCCCATGATGCCATTCTCTATTATTTTCAATAAAAGAAACTCCTTTTCCTTTTACTGTTTTTGCGAGCAAGACATGGGGTACCCCTTGTAATGGTATATTTGATAGCTGTGCATATAATTCTTCAACGTTATGTCCGTCTCCCTGTTGCACATTCCATCCAAAACCTTTCCACGCAGCCTCCATATTCGACATTTTCATCAAATCATCACAGAATCCATCGCTCTGCATCCCATTATAGTCTATAATAGCCACCAAATTATCGAGATGAAAATGATAAGCACTCATTGCCGCTTCCCAAATTGAACCTTCGTTGCACTCACCATCTCCTAGTAAAACAAAAACGCGATGTTTCTGAGCCTTTCGCTTTGCTGCTAGAGCCATTCCGACGGCAATCGGCAGCCCCATTCCAAGACTACCACTTGAGATTTCAATACCCTTCTCCATATTCATAGAAGGTTGCCCGGAGAAAATACCATCATTCTCTTCAAATGTAAATAACTCTTCTCGTGAAAAATATCCACTCTCACATAAAGCTGTGTAATATCCAAGCGTCCCATGGCCTTTACTTAGAATGAATCTGTCACGTTCATCCCAATTGGGATTTGAGCTTAAATGCCTCATAACGCCACCATAGAGTGTAGCTAATATCTCAATAGTTGAAAGTCCTCCGCCTATATGCGCTCCATTATTTCGCGCATGATATGCTAGTTCCAGTGCCGTTCTTCTCATTCGCATAGCTATTCTATTTATGTTTTCTATCAATTCTTTATTATCTTCCACAGTAAATTCCCTCCTACATACCTCCATCAACACGAAAAACCTGCCCTGTGATATAAGATGCTCTGTCTGAGGCAAGAAACGCTGCAGTATTTGCAATTTCAATTGGTTGCCCGATACGCTTAAGGCAACTGTTCATAACTGTCTCGTTTATCACTTCGTCCGACATACTTTGACCCACCATATCAGTATCTGTTATGCCAGGGGCGATAGCATTTGCCCGAATACCAGAAGCGCCCAGCTCCTCTGCTATTGCTTTTGTTTGACAAATTACGGCCGCTTTACTTGCTCCGTAAGCAGCGCGTCCTGCATTTCCATCCAGCGCAGCAGAAGATGCGATATTCACAATACTCCCAGCTTTATGTTTTAACATCTGTTTAATCACAAATTGTGTAAACAAAAATGGGCCAAAGAAATTAATCTGGAAGGTCTCCTTCATTTTTCCCATGGAAGTCATTTGGAATAATGCATTATAAGTAACTCCTGCATTGTTAATCAATGAATCCACCGAAAGCTTATCAGCCGCGATGGTTTTAAATCCAGCTTTGATCTGATTCTCATCAGCAATATCGAAGTATATTGGCTTAACCCAAACTCCGTATTTCTGCGCAATCCCAGTAATTTCTGCTTCAAATTCATTATTTTTATTTCTCGCACAAGCCCAGATATTTGCGCCATTCTTTGCAAACACCTCTACCATTGAATGTCCTATTCCGCGATTCGAACCTGTAATGATTACGTTTTTTCCCTTAAGCATATTAATCTTCCTTTCTATCCGATACCACCGTCAACACGGATAACTTGTCCAGTTACAAATGATGATAAATCCGAGGCTAAAAACACTATTGTATTGGCCACTTCCTCATCAGTTCCTAAGCGTTTAAGCTCACATGGTTGAATCAAACCCGCTTTAACTACATCAGATAGACTTCGCGTCATCGTTGTATCAATAACACCTGGTGCAACTGCGTTTACACGTATATCTGATGCCGCAAGCTCCTGTGCCATTGTTTTCGTCGCAGAAATCAATGCCCCTTTAGCCGCACTGTAAGCCAGCTGTCCCGCATTTCCGTCTAACCCCGCAATTGATGAAATATTGATGACACTCCCTCGTTTATTCCGAGCCATTAGTTTTGTAACGAACTGTGAAATCTGCATCTGTGAGAAGAAATCTACTTCAAATACGGTTTTCATTATATTCATGCTTGTCATATGGAATAGTGCATTATGTGTCATGCCTGCAATATTGACAAGAGCGTCAATTGGCTTCTTGTCAGCCATAATCGACTTAAGTCCTAATTTAATAGACTCCGGATCCGTTAAGTCAAAATATATTGGTTTTATCCATACTCCGAACTGTTCGCTCAATTGCTGAATTTGCTTTTCTAATTCTGCATCTTCCCTCTGACAGCAAGCCCATATATTGGCACCCTCTTTTGCGAAAACTTCCATTGTTTTATTGCCTATTCCGCGTAAGCATCCGGTTATAACCGCATTCTTTCCTTTTAATAACATAGCTGTTTCTTCCTTTATCTTTTTTCTCCTATTTAAAATCAACAATTCTCGATAACATCTCCACCACGTTATAGCCATCCCAGATTATTCCGATATCCATCGCAGTACCCACAGGAACAATCCTATCAATACCTCGGAACTTATTTTCTATAACAGAGTTTCTAAGTAGGTCAACATCCATTCCGAAGTATGTTAGTGTCTGAAATTTTTCATTAATTAGAGGATACAATTCCTCAAAATTACTTAATGAATATTCATAAAAATATCCACATTTTCCTCTACATACTGTGAAGTCTTGTGGTAATGCATTAATTTCGATTCTGTAAAGAAGGTTATCTTGTTGCATACAACCAGACATTTTCTCAATATCTATAGCATCTTCACAAAGCTGAACGTATTTATCAACTGCAGATGCAGGTTGGACTATGTATTTCTGTTCGGCAACTTTATATACAGCCTCCCAAAACCTCGTTCTGGCTTCTTTTTTATCATTTATCCAAAATACAGTTTGCGGAGATGAGCAGGCATTTTGATCCATCAGAAAGGTATCATTATAAAACCCCTCGGCTAGTTTCTTTATCGCAATATCATCCGCGGCTAATACTTTTTCTCCATTAATTATACAAACTGAATACCTGTCTGCAAAAGAAATATCAACACAGCGCGGTTTTGCAGGCATCGACCGTATTGCTTCAATAGTATTGTCTCCACCCCATATTATGCGAGCATCTGCCTCTGCGCTGAACATTTTAGTTGCGTCATGACCGGAAGGATATTGTACAAAAGCGTTTCTTTTAAACAAATCGGGAAAAGAAGCTAAAGTGCTTTCTATGGCTTGACAAATGATATCTACTTGCGGAAAATATTTTGATGGTATACGAACAATATTTGCATTTCCAGCTAGGAGTGAAAACAAAAAAGAAAATGCAAAGTTTACAGGGACATTTGCTGGCGCGATGTGAAAAGCGAGACCGCGACCTAGCCGAGATAGTTTGCCCTGATAAAGTTTCTTCATCCTCACTACATTTGATCTTCGACACCAAAAAGCTAGCGATATTACATCCGGATACATCTTTGCTTTTTTGTCATTCATCAGATATTCTGACAAAACCTCCATAAAAGAACAAACTATATCATCGTACGGACGCATAGGTATATTACAAACGTCATTAGTACCCGCTATTAGTTTAACGCCGTTCATAAGTATCGCTGCACCCCCTTATTTCTGCTCCCTTAACTCTCCCATAAATCCGAAAATATTTACCCTTACGTCCACACGGACAATCGTCTATTCCTAAAATCTCTCCCTCATCTTCTGTCAGCAAAACGTGTCCAGGATAACTCGTGGGTAGCAACGAGTTACATTGAATCAAACCTTTACCGCTTTCTTTCACTGAGAAATCCTTTGGGTCAAGTATGTTGACATCAGAAAATATCGAAGCGTGAAGATGACCTTGCTCACATTCCATGAAAATTGAACCAGTTTGCTCAACCATTCCATAATAATTAAATATATGATCAATTCCGGTAATTGAACTAATTTCATTTTTGAATGTATCATTATCTACTGCTAAATCGATTAATTTCTTCCATCCACCGCCATGAATCATCAATCCATCCATTGCTAAAGAAATATTCCTTTCCTTTAACGCCAAGTAGAAATACTCCCAAATCATAAACGTAAATCCAAATAACAATATTTTTTCCCCTGAATGTTTTTCGCAAAACGCTTCGATTACTGGCAGATTCAACTCCATATTTTCATCTAATGCATAAGTAACATCCCTGCCCATCATGGAAAAACCCAATATTCCCGCTCCTCTGGCTGAAAACATATTTCTGTTTTTAAGCACAGCACACGAATCAATGACTAACATAGGCATTCGTACTTTACCCGTGAAATCTGTAACGATCTTTGACAGTGCTTTCGACTGTCTAGCTGATGTTGCTCTATCCAAAAATATCTTCGACACTGCCTGACCGCTAGTCCCAGAGGAAGTCATCGTTTTAATTACTTCCTCTTTTTTTATACTCAGTAAATCATATTTTTTAAAAAGTCGTACAGGTAGAGCTGCCCCCATACCTAAAACAGCGGATAGCTTCCTGTACTCTTCACAATTTTCACTATGATGCTTGGATAACTTTATAATTACTTGATTATACAATCTATCCTTCTCTGCTTGAGCTAGTGAAAATGGAGGTATTAAAAACAATGCATCATAATCAATCATACCTAATCACCTCAATTCCGCATACAATATTTTACCAGCCTCGTTTCGCGGAATTTTCTCTGCTTTACAAACCTCAAACGCACTTCTGTTCAGACCTGTCAGATTTGCAATCAATTTAAATACAGTGTCTGGTTGCCCATTTTCAAGATAAATCTTCATTAGGTCGTCTTTGCCTGTGCAAGCAACAATAAACCCATGCTTTTTCAGAAGACTTTCTATTTCGTCCAAATTCACTCGGTTGCCAAATATTTTTAAAAAACGCTTTTTCCGACCTACAATATAATAAAAACCATCTGTATCTTTCATGGCCATGTCCCCAGTTTTAAGAACACCGCCATTTCCATCTTCCTTAGCTAGATCCTCTTTGCAGGTAGCGTAACCCATTGTTACATTATCCCCATGATAAACTAATTCGCCTACTATGTTCGGTTCTGTAATTGTTCCACCATTTTCATCCTCAAGCCAGAACTCTCCACCAGGAATTGCTATACCTATACTTCCAGCTTTACTAATTGCGTACTCTCTAGGAACATACGACATACGAGCTGTGGCCTCAGTCTGTCCATACATAACAACAAAGTCAATGCCCTTTTCTGAGCAAGCAGTGGCAAACTCTAAATGCCTCTCCTTGCCCAACTTACCTCCTGCTTGGGTTAGAACCTTTAAGTCAGGCAAATTCATTTTAGAAAACCTTAGTTTCTTAAGAATTTCATAGGTATATGGCACGCCACCAAATGTGGTAGCACACTTCTCCTTAAGCAATTTCCAAAACGATTTTTCCATTAGAGTGGCATCGGTCAAGATTATTGATGCCCCCCTTAGTAAATGGCTGTTAATAATGGATAGTCCATACGTATAACTCATCGGGAGCGTAGTGATTGGTCTATCCTCGCCACTAATATTCAAGTATTGAGCAATTGACTCGGCATTGCTATTTATATTGCAATAAGATTGACGCACCAGTTTAGGGCTCCCAGTACTACCTGAAGTTGTAAGCAGCAAAGCTAAATCCAGATTGATTTCAACTTCCTGCTGGTACTCCGTTTTAAATAAGGCATAATTCTTATACTCATAACATATTATTCCAGCACAAAACCCTTTGGGTGCCCATACATAGTGCGGCTCATAATTATATAATAGGTTCTTAAATAGCTCTGTATTAATTCCATGGTTAATCAACACGGGCACAACTCTCATCTGCAAAAAAGCGATATACCCTGTTATTGATTCAACATTATTATTACAGACGCAAAATACCAAACACCTTTCGTTTATCTGTTCTTGCAATTTACAAACTTCATTCTGTAGCTGTGCATAGCTTAGGCAATCTTGCTCACTAATTAGTGCTGTTGTTTCTCCAAAACTTTTGAGCATATCATAAAATGCCACTATTACAACTCCACTTCATATTTTTTCATTATTTCTTTACCCTTTTCATATGAACTAAAATCAATTATATCATCCGTATCCATCATAATATCATATGTGTCCTCAAGCTCGGCAATCAGCTGCATATGTCCCACGGAATCCCATGTATTAACAGACTGATAAACCAACTCACTATTTAATTGTTCTTCACTTACCTCAAATACCTCTATGAACGCTGAATTGTACTTTTCTAGATTTGTCATAATAAGTTCCTCCAATAATTTTGTTTATAATTAAAGCAACATTTCACTGCTTTAAACCCCAAGTATTTTCATGATATTATATCCAGTACTTATATTCTTTCAGCCTAAATTGATCATAATGCCCTGGATACACAATAGCTTCGGAAGGTAACTTCTTTAACAAAGGAAATGTGATATCCTTCAATTCTGTTTCGCTTCCTCCACGAAAACGTGTATAAGTTTTGCTCTCAAGAAACAAAGTGTCTCCAGAAAACAACATTTTTTCATCAACAACAATACAAATGCTTCCTTTCGAATGCCCTGGCGTTTCTATCAGATCTACCACATGATCTTGCCAATGAAAGTGTTTCTTCTTCTTAAATGTGAAATCCGCATGGCAAATATAATCCGCTATTTCACCAATGCTAATACCTTTTTCCATACTTTGGATTGTACAAAAAGCATCAAAATGTCGTGATTGGTTTAATCTTGGGTCACAAATACGTTGTCCACATTCTCCACTACAAACTATAGGACATCCAAAATGATCCCGTAAATCGTTAGCTCCACTGATATGGTCATAATGTTCATGGGTTAGAATCAGATAATCTACCGAATCCGCCGCTTTCTCGATTTTATTGATAACCTCTGCAGATGAGTATGGATCAATTACAATCATCCTTCGATTTTCAAGAATAAAATACATATTTGAGTGAAGTAATGGTGTCCTAACGTTCATAACCTGCATTAGATTCTACTCCTTCTAAGCTTCTTACAGTATTGCTAACCATTTCTTGAAGTTCACGAATAGAGTTTGGAATCATAACCCGTTTTTTATCCTTATAAATTGACATTAAGTCACTCGCATACCGCTCTGTCTTCCACTCTCCATTTTGATGATAATACTGATATAATCTAAATGTAAAAATCACAAATGGTTCTTTCCCATACATAAATTTAGGATTTAATGCAATTGAAGAATTTCTTAGAATAAATATTTTCTTATTAAGTTCCATTTGTTCATAATTACTTTCAAAAAGATAGTTTTCATTATCGACGTAAATTCCTTCTAGCTCGAATTCCTGTAGTTTTTTGGGATCTTGTTTAATCATAGTAGGATGAGGTTTAACTATGAGTTTTCTTGCGCCAACAGCTTCAATTATCGCGCTTAAAATTTCGTAAGTTTTGTCGTAATTATCCTCATAACCTTTTAATCTGCCTGGCGGGAAAAATAACACGTTTCGCTTATTATACCAAACGCTATGAACATCTTCTATACCTTTGCCTACTGATTCTAACAATTGTTGACAAATTTCATTTTCATTTATTCTCTTCATGCCATGAGTAACAAGTTTAGGCATAACATGATTTAATTGCGGAGCATATAAATGTATACCCTTCACTAACCTTTTATAATTATATTTAAATTTACCTTGACAGAAAAATCGTATCAGGCTCTGTTTCACACCTTCATGTTGCCCATAACGAAATAAATAATTCTCTTCATTAAAATAACTAATTGTACCTTCGTCATAAAACTCAACAATTAGCCTTGGATTTTTCCTATAAAAATAGTCAATAAGATATAGCGAATCAGTAAAAAAACTACCAGTCAGGAATATAGAATAATTAGCTTCGCCCTGCAATAAATTATCTAACGTTCGGTTATAATACTTCTTTCTTGCAATTGAAAAGAACAGCATACGTAAATTGGGGATCCTACCAAACTTGAGTGACTTATAGTTAATTTGTGGAAGTTCAAGAAAATATATATTCCTATATAATCCACTTTTCTTTATACCACTAATAAACTTGCTTGAAATACGTTCAGAGCTTCTAATACCTAGATTCTACGTCAGTACTTCAAAAAGCATAATCAAAGCCTTGATAAATATGCGTTCCTTCGAAATTCAGCTTTCACCCATTGGGTGAAAGAAAAGTGCTCAAAAATATGTTAAATTATCAGCTTTTATGACTCGATATATGGTAAAATAATAGTAAGAAAAGTAGTAAAAAGGGGTTCTAATTATGATTAATAAAATTGATTTCAAAGCTAAGAATCTAACATCAAATGCAGGTCTTTTTCTGCTCCTTGAGAATGCAAAAAGCAATGGGATTTTTGATTTTATTGAAAATGACCTCGTATTTGATAATGACTCAACAAATAAAATCAAGATGAATCATATAAAGACCATGCTCTGCGGTCACTTCATTGGCATTGATAAGTTAGAACGTCTAAAGCTACTTCAAAATGATCCCCTCGTCAACGAGTTTGATATTTCCGTAAAAGAACCTGAAACAGTGTCACGGTTTCTAGGAAACTTCAACTTCAAGACAACCCAAATGTTTAGAGACATTAATTTTAAAGTCTTTAAAAAACTGCTCACTAAAAGTAAATTGACATCCATTACGATTGATATTGATAGTAGTGTAATTAACGTAGAAGGTCATCAAGAAGGTGCGTCAAAAGGATATAATCCTAAGAAACTGGGAAACCGATGCTACAATATCCAATTTGCATTTTGCGACGAATTAAAAGCATATGTTACCGGATTTGTAAGAAGTGGCAATACTTACACTGCAAACGGTGCTGCGGAAATGATCAAAGAAATTGTTGCTAACATCAAATCAGACGATTTAGAAATTTTATTTCGAATGGATAGTGGCTACTTTGATGAAAAAATTATCGAAACGATAGAATCTCTTGGATGCAAATATTTAATTAAAGCCAAAAGTTATTCTACACTCACCTCACAAGCAACGAATTCATCAATTGTATTCGTTAAAGGAGAAGAAGGTAGAGAAACTACAGAACTGTATACAAAATTAGTTAAATGGGAAAAAGACAGAAGATTTGTCGTATCTCGCGTACTGAAACCAGAAAAAGAAAGAGCACAATTATCACTTTTAGAAGGTTCCGAATACGACTACTTTTTCTTTGTAACAAAATACTACCTTGCTTTCTGAAAAAGTAGTTATATACTATGAAAAGCGTGGTAATGCTGAAAACTATATCAAAGAAGCCAAATACGACATGGCGGTGGGTCATCTCTTGCTAAAGTCATTTTGGGCGAATGAAGCCGTGTTTCAAATGATGATGCTTTCATATAACCTATTTTTGTTGTTCAAGTTTGATTCCTTGGACTCTTCAGAATACAGACAGCAAATAAAGACCTTTCGTTTGAAGTATGTATTTCTTGCAGCAAAAATAATCAAAACCGCAAGATATGTAATCATGAAGTTGTCGGAAAACTATCCGTACAAGGGAGTGTATGAAAAATGTCTGGTATAATAAGAATATCATCAATAAAATTGAGTGTTGCTCTGTGGATAACTTGCAGAGTTTATTAAGTATCATTGCAGCAAAGATGAAATCAATGATTTATCAAAAATGATTGAAAGGTGGTTGTAAATAATGTTACAATGTGTGAGAAGCAGTCTAAATTCTTCGTGAAATAGTGATTTTTGAAGCTAATAAAAAACACACGTGGAATTTAGGTAATAAATAAATCAGCAGTCTCATTCGGATATGTATTTACACGAATATTCGTGACATTTAGCAACATAAGTTCCGTCCACGCGTAACAAGCAATCATTATTATACCTCCACCTCTGGTGACACTGAATTTGTCACACATATCTCTCTTAACGTATTTTGCAAATCGAAGATCGAATCTACTATTTTAATTTTATTTTTATTACTATAACAACTCATCAAATCTAAAGCGTATAACTCCTCTGTCTGCCGATCCTCTTTTCGAATACAATTATAAATTCTATATGTGAAAATAATGAATGGCTCCTTGTTAAATATAAACTTAGGATACATTGCAACAGTTGAATCCTTTGTCACTAATATTTTATTTTCCATATTCACCTGATTGAAAATCCCTTCAAATAAGAAATTCCGTCGATCAACAAAAACACCTGCATTCTCGTACTGAATTGCAAAATTCGGATCGTTTTCTATAGTTACGGGATGGACCTTAATTACAATCTGATCTTTTCCCACTGTCTCAACCACTTGAGGAAGAATTTCGTTATATTTGTCATAAATCTCACCATCTCTATTTAATGTTGGTGTCGCAATATAATAGATAGTACGTTTATCGTATTGGCTAAAGTCGAATTCTTTATATACTTCTTTTAAGATTCCATAACAAACTTGGTTTGATTCATTGATCTGTAGAATTCTATATGGTTTCAGGATTTTCTTGTCACGGCGTAAATGGGGTTTATATAAGTAGATACTATCTACCATATTATTGCATCGTCTACTAAACCATCCAAAGTATAAAACCCTAATTATTCTTTCCTTTACCCTCCCGCCAATTATAACTTTACACAACCATTCTTTATCCGCATAGTAACCATTAATTCCTTCCTCAACAAAGCTAACCATTATATTTGAGTTAGTACTGGAAAAGTATCTCAAAAGAAAGATAGTGTCTGCCCAATACCCAGCTGTAAGCATCTTGCAATATACAGTATTTCCTACACTTGCTTTAAGCACTTTATTATAATATTCTTTAAGATGCTTTCCAAATAAAAAATTTTTTATCAGTGGAATTTTTCCTAGTAAACTACATTCCAATGGAGAAGGAGGATCAATATAAAATACGCTATTGAAAATCCTACTATCCTTTATGCTTTGAACAAGGCGCTCTGAAATTCGTTCTAGCTTAAGAATTATAAGGTCTGCCTCTTCTTTTTCATAAGAATTAACCTTAACATTCACTAAATTAATAAGCTGTGTATTTGTCCATCCATAGCAGACTATCATTTTTTCTCTCCACTTTACTTGTTTATTTAAAAGGCAACGCATGTAACATAATTATACTTTACGTTTTTAAAGATATTAGTTAATTACATTTGGCACAATAAATATTTGAAAGTAAATATTTTTGAATATTTTCGACATTATCTAATAATGCATCACACATATTTTAAATGAATTATGCTCAATTATGGTAATTAATTATATGATCTTATATCTTCTTATTCGTAATCTAGTTTCAATACTAAAGAAAACAACTCCAATAAACAAACAAATTGTAATACTGACTATAATTTGACCCAATAAACCAAATGAAGAAAGAAAATAATTATCTAGCTTACTATTAAAATATACCATTTGTACTAGAAATATATGATAGGAGGATTTGCCAAGTATTGATAACACATTGTGCAAAACTATCGAAAACTGTGTAATATCAACTTTACTAAAAATATATACTAACGTGAAGGCGTAAAATGCACTCGGAAAAGAAGTAGTCGGCCAAAATTTAAATATTAATGGTTTATATCCAAGATATCTAAGCGAAAAGATAAAGACAAACCCAACACTGAATAAGATATGCAATATTGTATTACTTTTTAAAACGTCCTTTATAACGTCTTTATACAAGTAATAAATGACACCGATCATAACACAACCTAAATATCTGAGAAACATCAAACGATATGCACTTACAGGGATCTTAAGTAATTGAATTGTAATTTCAAATAGAAATTGGATTAGTACAATATAAGTAATACCTACTGTATTCTTCTGCTTTATCAAAAAATAAATAAAAGGAAAAATGATTAACAATTGAATAAGTACAGGGAAATAATAACTTCCTGGGCCCCATCCTCCAGTTAAAAAGCCTATAGCAATTGATTTTAAATTAATATTAATTCTTAAATCAATTATGTTTTTTATCCCAACCTTATCAACTATTTCGATCAAAAATGCAATTATAAAAGGCGAAAATATTCGTAGGAACTTATCAGAAAAGTTTTTTGCCTCAAACCATTCAAGCACTGAATGGATAGAACGATTTTCCAAACTCATTGAGTATGTATATCCACTAATAATCATAAAAATCGGAACTGCCATATCAATATAAAACGGGAATAAAAATCTAATTCTCAAATCACTTGATATTGCAGTATGAGTAATAACCACAAATATGATACAAATTGCTTTTAAGTAATCTAAATGTACTAATTTTTGCCTATTATTCACAATCAAACCGTTACTTATAGCATACATAGGCTCTTATAAACCTTCTCTTTCAAAAATAGAATCTAGTCCATATCTGTCGAACTTTATTTTCTTTTTAATTAATTGTTGGTCGCCCACTCTTTGCAACACAATGCTATATTATCTCTCACCACTCTGAATTCCGGTAATTTATCAAACAAATATTCTGCTATAACCTGCATCAATTCAAAATCACTCTCATGGTCTAAGTCTAAAACAGCCGTATCCATCATTTTAATTGATTCGCATTTCCCTTCAAAAATTGACTTCTTTCTCTCAAGAAACGAAGGGGAATATGCATACAGTGAAGCATTCATGTCAAATATCTCTGGAGCTTCCTGCCTAGCATTAAAATTTGAAGCAATAACTCTTTCATACCCATTTTCTGTTTTTTTAACCATATTAAAATAAGGATTGCGCCTTGAATCCGTTACCGAAAAAACTACGTCGGCATTGGAGATTATCTTGTTTTCTATAAGATTTCTAACATCCTCAGCAGTTCTTAACGGGGACGTAACATCCAAGTCAACAACCATATCATAGAAAACTGCTTTTCTCTGCCTCATTATTTCTAAACAATTCAAAATCACCGCTACTTTAGGTGTACTATCTAATCCTAACGATTCATCTCTCTCAATTATGTTCACATCAAAGCATACTCGTTCTTTAAACAATGCAGCTAAGTCTTTACTGTCAGTATTTAATACTACGTCGCACTGAACATCAGGATTTTGTTTCCTATACAAATCAATTGCCGAAGCAGTATAGAAAGGCAAGGGATACCCCAAAAACTCCCTTAGATTCTTATTCTTTATTCCCTTTGAACCAGCTCTGCCGCAAATAGTAAATAAGATATTCATTTTCTCTTCCCCTCCTTTGCTATTTTTAATGTATCTAGAGCAGTTGAGATATCATTATCGTTAACAACTCTACCTTCCATCATATCAAAAAAATGCGATATCTCCTTACGTTGATAATCATTTCTTTGCTCTTTAAAAGATATAATTTCCCTACGCTTTAAGAACCTTATCTCGCTATTAATGAGATCACCTATAATTGTGTCATCATTTGTAAACAGTTGCACTTCTCTTATACTCTGACGGCCAAAGTAATCAAGATGTACTTCTATTGCCATTGTAGGATACTGAGCAATATATAATGATAAATCATCGCTATCAATTTCTAAATTAGAATATTTACCTTTTATATTTAAAACTTCATCGGGCTGTCCAAATAAATAACATAAATAATCCCACTCATGTATTAAGTCAATTGATACACCACCGCCCTGTTCCTTATGGGCACTGTAGTTTTTTCGATAATCTTGACCCGGTCTCCACTCTGGGAGATAACTGGAACAAATAACCCTAGCGCAAAATACTCGACTCAAATTCAATTTAAATTTGAGATATTGAATGACATCGGTATATCTTAATGGACAAGCTACATAATATACACCATCACTTTTCAAATGCAATGTCTCCAATGAAACATCTATCTTATCAAATACCGGTTTCTCTATAAACATATGCTTAGTCTTTTCAACGAAATGCTGGATAGTTTGATAGTGCAGATCTGTAGGGTTCGTAACAAAAATTACATCATAATCACTCGGGGCGAAGCAGTAAGAATAATATACTTGATTGATATGTTGAACTACCTTGCTATCAGGTTCTGTACCTATACCACTCCTAATTAAATCAATCGTATAGGATATGCCACGTTCTTTTAAAATAGATACGATATTTAAAAGATGCCTTGTGCCGATCGAACCCAATCCAACCATACCTATTTTATATAAACCTTTCATACTATGCCTCTAATCTATCAATGATTCTGAGAATGTTCTTGTCGTTTTCAAAACTGTAAATGGGAACTTTCCCTTCAATTATTGCATTGAAGAAGGAATCTATTTCATTTGAGTAGGCATTTTCAACCACGAAACTACTATAATTTTCAAGCTGATCTAATTCTTTATATAATTGAACTTTGACATCTCTTTTTTCCGCATAATCATATACGTATAACCCGTTTGGAGAACCATCCCAATGAAGATAAAGTTGTTCTCCAAAAACCTCTAAATTTCTAACCGCTTTTCTAGATACAATGTCAACTGCTAAGGTACCTTTATAGCCTGAGTCGTGTTGGATAAGTACTAAATAGTTATCCTCATAATCAATATTCAAATTACTCATTTTACTTTTTATCACATCTACTTTTATAATATCCCCAAACACATCCGACAACCACGGGAGCTCAATCGCAAATATTTCGCGGCATCCATTTGAGCGCTTATTACCAACGAAGAAGTCCTCGTAGTTCTCCCAAGGATGCCAGTCAGGAAGATATTGACCAATATGGTATGTATAATTAAGCTGACAATTTGTTTGTTTTGTCAAACTCTTAATCTGTTTGATTTCATCTCTATATAAAAAAGTTGATGAGAGAAATAAGACTACGTTTTTTTGTTTTGCCAATACAATATTTTCTTCATATCCGTCCGCTACTAAGTTTAATTCAGAGAATACATGCAACCCGCTATTTAAACATTGAGTAATAATGTTGCAATGTGATAGAGGTGACGTGCAGATGAATGCACAATCAATCTTGGTTGTAGCAATAGCTTCTGTTAAGTTGTTATAGGTGGTAATTCTCCACTCTTCTTCGCAAGTCTTTCTGCGTTCTTCATTTGTATCCACGCCAATAATATCAAATGCTCCATATTTCTTTTGAATTAAACGAATCCTTCTTTTTCCCATTGATCCTAAACCAATTACTACAACTCTCACTTATCTCACCTCACAATCATAAAATTTCTTCTTCAGGTCTATTTTTCCGCTAAGGGAAAATTCTTTTACCTTAGCGACTATTTTCTCAGATGTATTCCCATCACCATATGGGTTAATAGTGTTTCTAGCTCTATTTTGGGCCTTATCCGTAAGTGCCAAAGCGATCGCTTTTTCAATTTCATTCGAAAGAGGCTTGCAGTTGATAATACTGTCTGCCTGTAATCTCCCTTTTTGACGATCACCTATATTAATAGTCGGTACTCTAAGGCTCGGTGCCTCAACTAACCCGCTTGATGAGTTGCCCATTACCATTGCACTATACTTGACTGTACTCAAATAACGAACCATTCCCAGTGATGCAAAGGCAATAGAATTTTCATTCTCTTTCACATATGCATCTAGCATTTGGTTGATAATACGGCCATTTGCATCAGCATTAGCCTTGCTAAACACAAATTTCATTTCTTTATGCTTTTTACATACATCTAATACTGCTTTAAACTGCTCAGCAGAATTATTATCTTTAAGCGTGACCGGATGGAATGTTACCATTGCATATGGTTTGTCTAACTTAAAGTTAAGGGCAACCTCTAATTCTGACTTACTCAGGAGTTCTTCTTGAAGGATATTCTCTATACCAATCGCGCCTACGCAAAATACTCTATCCGGTTGTTCACCTAATTGAATAACCCGATTCCGATATTGTTCTGTACTGGTAAAATGCAGATAGCTTAACTTTGTGATAGCATGACGAATACATTCATCAACTGCACCTTCTGTTATTTCTCCCCCATATAAATGTACAATCGGTATTCTCTGATTCATAGCAGCACAACATACCGCCAATGTTTCATAGCGGTCACCTAATACCATCAACAGATTGGGATTCTGTCTAGCAAAATAGTCTGCAAACCCTAGCAATGCTAATCCCATAGATTTCGAGATTGCAATTGGCGTATCTCCACTTAATAGGATTTCAATTTTCTCATCAATAGGAATTCCGTCTTGTCCAATTTCTTTATAGGTTAATCCAAACTCAGGTGACAAATGTGCTCCTGTTACAACTACGCGCACATCAAAATTCGGATCTGCCATCAGCTTTAAAATAACTGGTTTCAAAAGTCCGTATTCTGCTCTTGTTGCAGTTAATACGCATATTTTCTTTTTCATAGCACTATCAATTCATCCTCTTCAAAATCTTTAATAGCCTTTTTCCCCAGTACTTCAAACCATCTCATTGGGCTAATCCCATTTCCAGGGCGTTTTGTTGTAATATTTGTCTCTGAAAAGGTTTCCCCTTTTTTAATATTACGACTAGCTATAATACTCTTTCTCGCTACTGCAATATTTTTCTTCTCAGATTCTGATGGCCTCTTTTCACCATTTCCAATCGCTAATTCTACATTTCTGATTGCTCTCACCATACTTGCGAGCTCATCCGGTTCCAAACTTGCTTTATGGTCGGGACCTTCCATATTTCTATCTAAAGTAAAATGTTTCTCAATAACCGTTGCACCCATAGCCACTGCAGCAATCGAGATCTCTATTCCTTTGGTATGATCTGAATATCCTACTGGAACATTGAATTCTTCCTTCAAAGTTTCCATTGCCTTTAAATTTACATCTAAATAAGGTGCCGGATATTCTGTTGTGCAATGAAGTAATGTTATCTTACCGCTACCGTTGTCTCGTAATACAGTAATTGCAGCTTGAATCTCCTCTAGCGTGCTCATGCCTGTTGACAAAATGATGGGCTTATGAGTATTGGCAATTTTAATCAAATACGGGAGATTTGTAATCTCGCCGGAGGGAATTTTCCAAAAAGGCATATCTAATTTACTAAGAAAATCTATACTTGCTAAATCAAAAGGAGTTGATAAAAAGATAATGTCATTTTCGTTACAATATTTATCCAACATGTCAAACTGCTCATACGTAAGTAACAGTTTTTTTATCATCTCATATTGATTTTCCTCATTACCCGTCGTTTCTTTTTGATAGTCAGCTTTTGCAGCGTTCTTTGACAGAAGCATACCTAATTGAGCAGTTTGAAATTTAACAATATCTGCTCCGCATCGTTTTGCTTCAATTATCATTCTTTTTGCAATTTCTATAGATCCATTATGATTAACGCCAGCTTCCGCTATGATTAATGTTTTCATTTTTCAGCTTTCCCCATTTATTTCTTTTGCCTTATTACTTTAGCTGGATTTCCCACCGCGGTACAATTATTAGGTGTATCTCGAATTACAACTGATCCTGCACCTATTATCGTATTTTCTCCAATACTTAATCCTTGGATTATCTGCGTTCCTGTTCCAATTTCTGTTTCTGCTTTGATGTGTACATTTCCTGAAACATTCACACTTGGATATAAGGTAACATAGTCCTCTAATTCCGCATCATGTCCAACAGTACAATCATAAATAATAGTAACAAAATCTCCTAAACATATATCGACCGTCAAAATACTATTCGACCAGATAATACAACCCTTACCCATTCTTACACTATCAGATAAAATCGCATTGCGGGATATAATGTTGGGGAATATAATATTCTCTTTATTTTTGAACTTCTGTACTATTTCTTTTCTTAAAGATGCGTTAGCTACACCGCACACCACATGTATTTCATCCTCATAGTTAGCCAGCCACTCATCATCTCCAAGAATGCAATATCCGTGAATCTGCTCTGAATTGAAAGTATCCAATCGGTCTACAAAGCCCAATATATTCCACTCGTTTTCAATCTTATTGTTTTCCTCAAGCAACCATAGTACTTCTTTTGCAAATCCCCCTGTACCTAAAATTACTATGTCCTTCTTATTCATTGACTTCTCCTTTAACAACAAATCCATCCACCTATACTCACCATCAAGTCATTATTGAAATTGACCAACATCTTTTATCTAATCGACCTATCTTTACTCTCCTCTTTATCCTCTATCTTTTTTCTCATTTCTTCCATTTCATCGAGCTGACCCATATCCATCCATGAGTTCTCACTGATAGGGTATACGCCGACTTTTTCTCCAGATTTTTTATACTTTTCAATAATATCCGGAAAGCCAATATCCGTATCAGTATCCAGTTCCTCAATTACCTTAGGCTCTACGATATAACATCCTGTATTCGTAAAAAAGGATAATTCTGGTTTCTCCTTCATGCTATCTATTTCGCCATGTTCGCCAATCTTAATTACGCCGTAGGGTATTTTTATATTCTTTAACGAACAAACCATGGTAATTAGGTTTTTCTCTTTCTTATGATATAGATACATCTTTTCATAGTCTTCCTCTATGAGAATATCGCAGTTAGAAAGAATGAATGTCGTTTCAATTTGCCCTTTCAGTAGGCTTAAGCCTCCTCCAGTTCCGAGTGGCTTATCCTCTTCGATATAAGTCACCTCGTAATCTCGTTCTATCTCATTGAAATAGGCCTTAATCATATTCTTTTTATGATTCACAATTAAGAAAAAATCCTTACATCCATAGTCATTAAATCTATTGATGATATGCTCAGCAATTGGAATATCACCTATAGGTATTAACGGCTTAGGAAGTATCTTTGTATATGGATATAGCCTTGTCCCAAGTCCTCCAGCCATAATAACAACCGGAATATTCAGCACTCTCTTAGTTGCTATCTCCTTATCATTCCATAGCATAACAGAGATAATCTTCATATTTTTATCAACAACAGGCAGTGCTTCCACCGATTTCCTTCTCATATAATCTCTCGCAGTTGAACTATCTCTTTCGTATATGAACTTCGGATTATAATTAGCAATATCCTTGACCCTAGCATCAAGGTTTCCTTTTTTCAAGATCCATCTTCTGATATCTCCATCCGTAAGTGCAGCTATTAGCTTTTCGTCTTTCTCAACAAAAAGTACTTTTTGGGCGGCCTTATCTAGGGCTTGCATCGCTTCTATCATTGTGTTCTCTTCATTTATTAAAATATCTTTGATGTTCACGGCAACCACACATCCACCTCCTATCAAGGATTTTTAGATTATATTAAATATTTCTTAAGCACTCCACAACATACAGCGCATCTTCTTTTGCCAAATTAGTACTGCAAGGGATATTCACTATACAGGCTAAGTAATGCTTCGCCTTCTCAATCTTATAGGTCCGGCTGGTCAAATAAGGTTTCTGCTCACTTATAAGTCCCCAAATTGGCCTTGACTGAATATTTTTTGACAATAGGTATTGTATAATTTCGTCTCTACTCAGCGAACATTCTCTATCGCATTTCAAAGCATAAAACCAGTAGTTAGATCTAATACCTGATTTGAAATCCAATAACGACAATCCAGGTATCTCTTGGATCTTTTCTTTATAAAGGTTATAGTTCTCTTCCTTTATCTTAATAAAGCTCTCAAGCTGCTCAAGTTGAGCTAGGCCCAGCGCCGCCTGCAAATTAGTCATTCTATAATTGTACCCTATCTCATCATGGGTGTAATATAACTCATTACTCTTGGCTTGAGTTGTCAGATGCTTTGCCTCTTTTAATAAGGCTTCATCATTTGAGACAATCATACCTCCACCACCTGTTGTGATGATTTTATTCCCGTTGAAGGAGTACACACCAAAGCTTCCGATAGTTCCCGCAAATTTACCTGTATATATTCCTTCAGTATAATAGGTACCGATTGCTTCTGTAGCATCCTCCACAACCTTTAGATTATACTGCTCTGCTATAGCCATAATCTTTTCCATGTTGGCCATATTGCCGAAGACATGTACCACCAATACAACTTTGATATGTTTTTGTGTCTTATTGTTAATCAACTTTCTATCAATAAAGCTACACTCATTCTGACAGAACTCCAACAGCTTGTTTGCGTCCATGGTCAGTGAATCGTCGCAATCCATAAATATTGGCTCAGCTCCGATATATTTTACAGGGTTGACTGCCGCTATAAATGTCAATGTCGGTACAATTACTTCATCTTCTCTAGTCACGCCGCAAACCAGCAATGCTATATGTAATCCTGATGTCCCATTCTGACAGGATACAGCTCCTTTTACTTTTACGTACTCGGCGACCTTTAATTCAAAATCATTTACATACGGACCGCCGGTGGATATCCACTCAGCTTCTACCGCATGTGTCACATACTCTAATTCCTTGCCTTTTAAATTCGGCACTGATAGAGGAATAAATCTACTCATGCTTTCACCCTAACTTGTTATAATCTCATCAAACTATCTTACCCAGAAATGTGATATAAGCTCATCCATATACTGCTCATCTTTTAGTTTGATTATTAGGTTTGGCGAATGCCCAAAAACTAAACAACTACCGGGAATTGTCTCATCTTTAATCGTAGTGCCAGTCGATATTACTACGTTATCACCTATCTTTGCGTCTCCTAGAACAGTAACATTTGAATACAGAATTACGTTTTTCCCCATCTCAGGATATTTACCTTTGTTACCTCCAACCGTACACCCTTGGTAAAAGAAGAAACCATTATTGTACTTAGCTCTTCCTAAAACACTGCTCATAGGATGCTCGACACCCCAGTACTCCGGCAATTCAATTTCATAGTACCAATCAACAGAATGCATGATTTTATTTAGGTAATAAATCTTTGTCGCCAAATTTTCATCGCCGCCAACGCGCTTTATCGTATTTGCTAGATAGTACAAAAAAACCGCATACTGCCCTGAATGATAAGGTGAAAAGTACTCCTCTTCATTCTTCTGATAATACTTATTCAGACTTGCTTTAAAACACCTTTGGGCTCTTTCCAACGTGATATCTAGATATGGCTCAATATCTCCGCAAAAACCAAAATTATTTGCTAACTGTCGATTGATGTGAGCTATAAGTTCTGATCTATTCAATTCCATCTCCATAGTTTGATCATCCTTATAAATTATAAATATCAGTTTTGTACTTATCCAAGTTGTGTTTAAAAAACTCTATGGTCTCAGCCAGTCCCTGTTTGAAAGTGTACTGCGGTTTCCATTGGGTTAATGTTTTAATTTTTTCATTAGAACCAAGCAGACGGTTAACCTCACTCTTGTCTGGTCTCAGTCTTTGCTCATCACATACAATCTTAGCATTAGGATTAATTTGCCTAATAAGTTCCTCTGCGATCTGACCAATTGAAATCTCCTGCTGGGTTGCGATATTGATCTCTTCACCGATGGTATTTGCGCACTTAGACAATTCAATAAAACCATTCGCTGTATCCTTGACATAGTTAAAGTCTCTGGTCGGTGTTAAAGACCCCAACTTGATTTCTTCTTTTCCAGCAAGCAGTTGAGTAATAATTGTTGGGATAACTGCCCTATTAGATTGTCTAGGACCGTACGTGTTAAACGGCCTTACAATTGTAATAGGCATATTGAAGCTCCTATAAAAGGACTCCGCTAATCTATCGGCGCCAATCTTTGTTGCGGAATATGGCGATTGCCCTTGAAAAGGATGCTTCTCATCAATCGGCACATACTGAGCGGTACCATATACCTCTGAAGTAGAGGTAACTAGTATACGGCTTGTTCCCAAGTCCCTTGCCGCCTGTAACACATTGAGCGTTCCTTTGATGTTAGTGTCAACATAAGTATCTGGTGAATGATAGCTAAAGGGTATCGCTATCAGAGCCGCTAAGTGGAATACCTCATCCACACCCTTGATTGCATCCTTCACACCATTTGGATCTCTGATATCCCCCTGAAATATTTCAACTTCATTCATAATCTCTGCAGACAAAGTATCCAGCCATCCCCAATTATTAAATGAGTTGTACAGTGTAAATGCCTTAACTTTGTATCCCAGTTTAACTAATTCCTCTGTTAGGTGGCTTCCGATGAAACCGTCTGAACCAGTTACTAATACTCTCTTCATTCCAATTCTACCTCTTTATTGTATTTTCTGTTATATTCAATCTTTCTTCTCAAGGGAACCAGAGCGGTCCGTGGGTAATATGTCAAGTACTTTAAGAATTAGAGTGAACCCTCACATTCTTATAAAGCCACTCATACCATTCTCTCAGTTCATCTGCTGCCGTTACAATATCGTACCCTGACTGACGCAGTTCGTTATTTCTCTGGCGCCTTTCATTCCCATCATAGCAGTTAAGCACGATCTCTGCCCAGTATCTAGCTGGCTGCGATAGACTACAATACTCGAATAAATCTGTAAGCTTCGCTTCTTCTGGTATCGCTTCCGAAACTATTGTCCTCAACCCCGCTGCTTGTGCTTCAATTACAACCATTCCCAAACCTTCATAGTGGGATGGAAATACAAATACATCCATGGCTTGCATGAGTTCTGACACATCTTCTCTTAACCCTAGGAATAAAACAGAATCAGTTAATCTAAGGGTTGCAACCTTTTCTTTAATCGACTGTTCTAAACCTCCTGAACCGATTAACATAAGAATTGTATTTTTATTTCGTTTATGGATTTCATAAAATATATCGATCAAAAAAGCATGATTTTTCTGGTAAACAAATCTACCAACATGACCAATAACAAGTTTTTCTTTGAGATTTAAATCATTACGGATTCGGTCTCTTACTTGCTTATTAAATGAAAACTTCTCTATATTTATTGCGTTGTTTACTAATTTTACTTCCCCTGAATCATAAGAATAATCCCCGAACAGCCACCTCCCGGCAACGGTTGAACAAGCACTATAATGGGTAGCAAATTTTTTTGCAAATGGCTTTAACATGTATTTCATTACTGTCTTTTTTACTTCACCATTCGCGGCAGTACTGTGATTATGAGCGATGCGGACAGGGATTTTTGCTCGCCATGCTTCATAAAGCGGAAATACGCTGAGTGTATTCAAGTGCGCATGGACAATCGAGTACTGATTTTCTCTTAAAATCTCATAACACTGTTTCATATTTTTTTTTATATTATGTTCATACGGATCAACTTTATAAACACGCCCCCCCAACTCTTTTATTTCTTGATCAATTGGGGTTTCGTTATCTCCATCCATAATAAAATCAAATTGAATTCTGCTACGATCAATATTGCGATAATACTCCATAACTATGACATCCACACCGCTTAAAAGCACTTTACCAACAATTTGAGCCACACGTATTGGTTCATTATTGCAATTCATTTGATTCTTTTGCCTCTCATCTAACTCTTCCTTCCTGATGGGCGTTTTCTATCTCACTCTCCCTAAATAAACCTTCTTAGAGCTCACAATCAGCTTCAATAAGCATTCTTATTAACAAACCCCTTAAACAACGTCATAAGGAGAATCTTTACATCAAATAAAAACATCCAATTCTCAATATAGTAAATATCACATTCAATCCGTTTTCGAATTGATGTATCCCCACGCCAGCCGTTGACCTGGGCCCAGCCCGTTATGCCGGGGCGAACTTGGTGTTTAACCATATATCTTGGAATCTTCTCCTTGAACTGAGAAACGAAGAAGGGCCGTTCAGGGCGGGGGCCAACTAAGCTCATATCCCCTTTGAGGACGTTCCAGAGCTGAGGTAACTCGTCAATGCTTGTCTTACGCAAGAGGTTGCCTAATCTCGTCTTTCGATTGTCCCCTTTTATGGTCCACTCCTTATCTGAGTCCTCAGAAGTCTGCACTTTCATAGTACGGAATTTGTACATCTTGAAGTGCCTTTTATTTAGCCCTACCCTTTCTTGGGCAAAAAAAACAGGACCTGGGGAGTCTATTTTAATACCGATAATTATCAGCGCCAATAGGGGCAAACAAATTAGTATACCTACAAACGAAAATGCAATGTCAAAGGTCCGCTTAGAAAATGCCTTCAGGAAGTTGTCCAGGGGGACATGTCGGATGTTAATAAGGGGGATGCCGTCGATCTCATCCATCTGAGGTTTCGCAGGGATGAAGCGCGCATAATCAGGAACGATCTGGGTTCGAGCACCACTTTTCTCACAGACCTTGATAATCGTTCTGAACTTATCGTAATCCTTTGTGGAAATGGTTATAAAGATTTCATCAATTTTGCCTTCTCTTATGACGTCTTCCAGGTCAGCTACTCCACCAGTAACTGCTATCCCAGCCAATTTCTTGCCTATTTCGATGTTATCATCAATAATCCCAATGATTTCATAACCTAAGTATCGATTTTCTGTGAGTGCACCAATCAGTCTTTTAGCGAGTCTTCCCGTGCCGATAATTAAGACGTGTTTCTTATTATAGCCATTTTTTCGAATATTATAGAGGATAGCCCTGAGTGCTACCCGTTCGCCTATGGTAAGTACACTGGTAAGGACCACAAAATAGATAAGAACTTGACGAGAATAATCAATCTCCTTGAGGAAGTAGAGCAGGGCAAGTAGGATCATTGTGCTCAGAAGATTAGCTCGGATAATCCTTCCAACTTCTAAGGTGATGCTTTGACGTCTTCTTGGTTCGTAAAGACCCAAAAAATAATAGAGCAGGAAGTGCAAGGGAACCAGCAAGATAAGTGCTGGAACATAGCTTTCAAACCCCAAATGGCTCTCTTCATAATTATAGAACCTGAGCCAATAGGCTAGGACAAGGGCAGTGACTACCATTGCCAAGTCGAGAACGATCTGCAATTTATTCAGCGTTTCTTGGTTCTCCCTGATCATCTACTTCTCCCCAGTGGCATTATTCGCTATTGCGTCCCCTTTTTTATTCGACAAGAATAATTATAATCCTTTAATTACTTTGTTTTTTGCCCCTATTTCATGATGTCGCATAAAAACTCACCCCGATTTTACTAAATAAAATCGGGGTACACTCCCTAGCCTGTCCCAAATACGAAGGCGCCTTCGTATTTGGGACAGGCTGTTTATATGAAGTTTATAATACTTGTTGAATCTAGTTATCCAAACTATTTGTAAAGCTAGCCTTGGCTGCCATATAGGAATTGATATCCTGCAGCAGAGCATATTGATCATTGAGAAGCTTATTTTGTATCTCGATAATCTCGATACTACTGGAAACTCCTACATCGATTTTCTTTTGTAGAATTTCCATATTGATTTTATCGGCTTCCACTGCAAGTCTAGCTGCTTCGATGGAGTTTTCCAGGGACTTTAGGTCATTATAGGCTGTCCGTAGTGAAACCTGCTTGGTCACAGGCAGTGCTTCTAGAGTGGCTTTCTTATCTTCAACACTAATTTGGAACTGGTCTGCGGAGGGGTTATCGTAGTAAAAGGCGATGTCGTACTCGATTTGAGTGAGTTCAATATCCTGCTCATACCGCTGGTTATCATAGTCGTTTTCAATTGCTTTTGCTATTTGTTCTTCCAGCTTGGCATCATCAAACTTCTCGTAGGTGAGTAAATCAGAGGTCAATACTACTTCTCGATTGAGATCGATACCCAGATCTCGTTTGAAGGCAATCATTGAACTCTTGACACTATTCTGAGTAGCTTTTAGTCCTGCCTCCAAGGAACTCCTTTGAGCGTTTAATGAATATATCTGCGATTGGATTGTCATTCCCAAATCAATTTGTAAATTAAGCTGGTTGATAAGGGTATCTACATTTTTCAATTGAACCTTAAGATTCGCTTCCTGTTGCTGAAGTGCTAAGATGCTTTGATACTGATTTGTAATCAGAACCTTTAGATTCTCTAATTGGGTGTCCCGATCGTGTTTGGCATTTTCTAAGGTCCAGAGGGTCCGCTTATGATTCAACTTCCTCGCTTTGGCAGAGTCTTCATCGACTTCTGAGTAATTGGCATTATGCCGGGCTAAGGCTTGCTGATATTGCTTTTCGTAGATCAATATTTTGCTATCGGTTAACTGTAAAGTGCTATTTCCGGTTTCGATGGATTTGAGAGCGTCTTCGAGAGAGAGCCGTAAGACGGAATTTCCATCAGTATTTTTGGGTGTCTCAGTAGCACTTGAGGATTGAGATGATTCTGCTGAGGCCGGTGGAATGTTCTGGCTATCAGAAGCTAATGATTGATTGGTCGTAAAGACAATGGATCCAGCTAAGATAGGCGTGACGATCAGCGTAAATATCTTAAGTTGTCTCTTTTTCACATGGGCACCTCCAAATTAGTAACCTAGTTATTGCATGTTCGTTGGTTGGAATCCTACGCCACAGGCCAGATCCATCATGACTTGCATCACCCATGTATCTAGTTCAGCGTTTTTGTAGTTTATGTCGGCTTGAGCTTTAGCCATTTTAGCGTCATTCAGTTCGATAAAAGTGATCATAGTATTCTCATATTGGATTTGGGCTGCTTGGTAATTCTGTTCAGCTTGCTGAGCGAGATACCCCATAGCTTCCATCTTTTCCATAGAGCTTTCTAAGCCGGTATACAACTCGGCAATGTTTTGCTGAACATTGATACGAGCGAGCTCCAAATTGTTCTGGGCGTTTGCAATCTCATATTCTTGTTGCTGCTTGTAGAACTCATAATCCGTAGGAATTTCTGCACTACCATAGAGATACTGTTCTTCCAGTAAGTCCAGTGTACTTTGAGCGTTGCTGACCTCCGCGCGATTGGCTAAAGCTTGCTCCATATATTCTTCAGGGGGTTGGATTTCTGACGCTGGTATGACGTTATAATCCTGCAAAGTAGCGTATTGCTTAGAGATATCTTCACCCATCATGTTATTGAGAGCCATGTAAGCCGAATCTTTACTATTTTGGGCACTGAGATAGTTGTAGCGGATTTGTTCGTAGGCGATCTCAGCTAACCTTAGCTGAGATTCTGTAATCATGCCCTGTTCTTGTTGAAGGCGAGCTTTCTTGAAGTCCTCATAGAGAGAATTCATAAGCTCGCTTTGAGTTTGCAGGGCATAGTCTGCTTTGAGTAAGGTAATGTATTCATTATAGGCTGAGAGACGAACGGCATTGGTTAAGACTGCTTGCCCATTGTTAAGTTGAATTAGGTAATTTTCAAAAATCTTAGGCGTTAAGACATAGGTCTTAACCAACTCAAAGGAATTAGGCATAAAGGGTATGAGTCCTTTGAGTCGGCTCATTTGTCCTTTTGTATTGGCATAGTTTCTTTCCATCTGCTCGACCCTGAGGCCATTTGTCTTAAGGATTTGGGAATTCTTGATCGAGCTTATGGCTGCTTTTTCAATATCCAAAGTATCCTCAGCTGCCTGTGCAATATGGGTTGTGCTTGCCAGTATCAGCGTGACCAGCAGAATGGCTGCGAGCATTCTTTTCAAGTAGCTTCCTCCTTTGCTATGACTCCGATTCTCTAATTCGTCGTACCGAATACTGTACTGGATTGGCTACCTGTTGTCGTAGTATTGCCGGCCTGAACTTTATAATAATAGGTCTGTCTGGACGTAAGGCTATTATCCGAGAAGTACGGGGTATTAACGGTACCGACTATGCTATAGGTTCCATTACTGGTGGTAGCTCTATAAATATTATAATACGTTGCATTAGTCACTGTATCCCAATTCAAGAAGATCTGGCTCGCGCTTAGTGGAGTCACCTTGATGTTTGAAGGTATTCCCATATTACTAATACTATACTGAGTGGCTACATAAACGACATTTGAGTAATTCCCTACGCCCACAGTATTACCCGGCTGTACCTTATAGAAGTACATCGTTCCAGGAGCTAATGATGTCTCAATGTGGAAGGGAGTTACCACTGATGCGACCAGCTCATAGGTTCCTTGTAGGGTCGTAGAGCGATACACATTATAGTAGGTAGCATTAGTAACACTATCCCACTTCACTTGGATCTGACTTGGGCTGAGGGCAGTCGCTGTTACGTTGGCTGGTATGGCAAGAGTATTATTGTCCAACAAAGTCTGGGCGTGGACAATGACGGAGTAAGGGCTAGTGGAAGAAGTGTTGACCGCTTGAATTTTATAATAAAAGGTAAGTCCTGCGGTTAGGTTCGTGTCCGAATAGTAGGGAGTGTTAACTGAGGCAACACTGGTATAGGTACCATTAGGGGAGGTTGATCGATAGACATTATAGTAGACGGCACTGCTGACAGTATCCCAGGTTAAGTTAATCTGATTAACATTGAAGATTGTTGCCGCGACATTTGTTGGTTGGGTCAGAGCACTATTGACAGTAAGGGTGGTGGCATAAACCACATTCGAGTAGGGACCGGTTTCGTTACTGTAAACGGCCTGAACTTTATAATAATAGGTAGTTCCTGTGGACAGAAAAGCATCAGAATAATAAGGGGTAGAAGTGGTAGCAATTCTCTCGTAGTTGCCGGAATAAGAGTTAGATTTAAAAACATTGTAAGCGGTAGCGTTGTTCACTGTGTTCCAAGTGAGATAGACTTGGCTGGCGCTTAAGGGAGTTGCTGATAAATTAGTGGTCGTCTGATTATAATTATTGCCTTTTCCGACCTTGGAAGTTATGGTATCAAGCAGACTCTCAGATATAACGCCTGTTCCCCCAAAAGCCACTACCTTGCGGATCTCTGAACTATAGTCTTCGAGGAAATCAAGGGTGGCTTGCTTCAGGGGATTACTTACTAAGATCACGGGAGAGCCTGATAAAGAGGCCAAGACTGAACCGGCTAACGCATCAGGGTAAGCTGACCCCGTGGCTAGGTAAATGGTGTTTAGATCTAATTGGTTTTCAAATGCCTCCAGAATATTGACATTCAGCTCGTACCAATTCGCCCCTGTCAAGCGTTCTGGTGAAGGGAGCTGCAAATAGACGTTATTGCTGATGGTCCCCGTGTCTCCCAAAACATAAGTGTCCTCAGTGTTTTCATCCAAAAGCCTCTTAAGTTCATTAGAGACTCTGTCCTTAGGAGTCAAGAGTATCGGCATGCCAGCCTCGGCAGCGATGGGCGCGATGGATAAGACATCTTGATAATTAAGACCTGAAGCAATGACGGCTTGGTCAAAGTTGCCCATTTCTTTAGCAACCTTCAATGAGGTTTCATAGCGATCAGCTCCTGCAAGCCGGGATACGCTGATTCCTAGGTTCTTAATGGTATTGGCTACGTTTTCTGTGACTACACCGGTACCGCCAATAATCACAGCGTTTTTCACGTTCAGAGCCAACAGTTGTTTCTTCGTTTCTGTGGACAAGGAATTCTTGGCGGTGAGGAGAATTGGTGCATTGTATCTTTTGGCCAGTGGTGCTGCGCATAAAGCGTCAGGGAAATTCTCCCCGCTAGCTATGATGGCATAGTAGGAGGTGTTCCACCCCACTTTAGCGATTTCTACGGCTGTCTTGTAACGATCTGCTCCGGATATCCGTTCGTCTGAGATCGGTAAATTGCTTCCTGAGCCAGAGGGCCCCGAAAGAGTCACCGCCCAAGCCTCAGTTGAGTATGCACTAGCACCGCTGCTGTTTAGGGCCTGAACTCTGTAATAATAAGGTGTGTTGGACTTCAATGCCGTATTCACGTAGCTGGTGGCATTGCTTGCACCTATGTATGTGTAAGTTCCCGACGGTGAATTGGCCTGATAGATGTAATACTGGGTAGCTGTGTTCACAGGGTCCCAAGACAAATTGATTTGGGTAGAACTAATCACTGTGGCCTTTAAGCCAGTAGGAGTTGTGGGATTACTCGCAGCCAAAGCATTCATAGGCAGAATCAGCATCGACAATACGATACATAAAATCAACGTTAGTCTTCTTTTTCTCATGATTATTTCCTCCCTTTCATATTGGCACTTTCTAATAGATCTAGAGGTCAAAATCCTTCTCGATTAGCTGGTCATAATACAGCCGTGTTGGGCTATAGTCTTGGGTCGCATTCCCCTTTATAGATAAGGACGTAAGGCGAGTCAAATCTCTGATGGGGGAAAAGTCTTTAATTTTATTAAGGCTGATATCTAGTTGGGTTAGGCTCTTCAGACTGGTTAATGAGCTGATTAGATCTAGATCATTATTCATAAGGTCTAGTGATTTGAGGTTGGTAAGCCTTGAAATCTGAGATAGATTTGTACTCTTCAGGAAATTGTTGCTCATATCTAGAGTTTGCAGATTCGTGAAGGAATCCAGACCGGTAAGATCGCGTATTCCATAACCCTTCAGATCTAGGCTAGTGATTTCTAACACTTCACTTAGGTACACGGGCTGCGCGGAAGATTGCTTGCCTAGAGAAAACTTAACTGCCCATTCAAAGCTACTATCTTTAAATTCGATGGCTTTATCAACTGAGACTTTTAAACTCAAGTTAGTAGTTTGATTTGTACCTTCTACAACACCTTGAAAAGTATAGGTGCCTATTTTATTAAGAATCGTTACGTTTGGTGTGGAACTCCATTTAATAGCCATCTCCCTCGTGCTATTATCGCTCTTGGTGACGATGACCGTTTCCGGGAGGGTATAGGTACCACCTTGGATGACTTCCGCCTGGAAAGTATCTACACCTGTAATTCCTGGCTCTACAGTCAGTGCTAAGCGCATGGTTCCATCGTAGCCATTCACTGTACCTGAATAGTAGTATGTTCCAGCCTTATCCGTGGAAACGTCCGTTAGATTCCAAGTAACCGGAACCTGAGCCAAGTTTCCTTTACTGGTTTTTGCTGCAATTGACACGGGCAACGCATAACTCTGATTTTCCAGCACTTTTACATCAATATCTTCTACTTCTGTTATAGTTGGAGTCAGATTCGCTAAGCGAGTCACGGTAGTAGATGAGATAATTCTCTCTCCGCCGAGAACCATGATTTGGTTGATTACTTTAGTAGAAAAATAGCTTTGAACCGCTGAAGTAATCTCGTTACCCTTCAGTAAAACCACAGGATTGTAATCCTGCTGCGCAAGCGCGGCCGCTGCTAAGGCATCAGGATAAGTCTGCCCGGTAGCTAAAAAAGCCTTCTCCGTTCTGATATTTACTTCAAAATACTTAAGTAGGGCGCTATTCCGAACGTAAGCATCTACACCTTCGATATTCTCGGCCCCTGTGAACTGGCTCCGAATGTTCTGTGGTATATCCGCTTTGCTTCCGACGATAATTACTCTGCCTAATTTAGCTTTACTAAAATAGGCCTTTTGGCTCTTGGTGAAATCATCTGCAGGCACCGGAACAATGGGCATTCCTTCGGCTGCAGCGATCGGCGCTGCAGATAAGGCATCAGCAAAGCTGAAGCCCGGTACAAAGAATACTCCTTTGCTCAATCCTACAGATCGGGCAACTGCCATTGCTGTTTCATAGCGATCTTTACCCGCTAAACGCGAACTGGAGATTCCATTCGCTGTGAGTTGACTATCTACGCTGTTAGGGATCACTCCAGTACCGCCGACGATATAAGCCTTTTTGGGATTCAAGCGTTTTAGCTCAGTGAGGGCTTCCGGACTTAATCCCTTCAAGCTAACCAACAAGATAGGAGCATCATATTTACCTGCTAAGGGTGCTGCACTTAAAGCATCCGGGTAATTCTCCCCTGTCGTCAGAATGACTTCTGCTGCCCCTTCCGGCCAGCCACTTTGACTAATGGCTATCGCTGTAAGATAACGATCAGCACCCGCTAGCCGTGAAGTAGTCGTTGAGGCTAATACGCTTTGTGATAAGGTTAATATAAATATACTTATGCTTATGCTTACTAACATGAAAGCAGGCAAAGAAGTATGTTTCTTCCAATTCATCAATTTGACTATCCTCCTTAACTTTTCAGTTTAGCTGTCCTTTTATTAAGCATATGATTAATGCTTACTCCTAGTCCTAGTAAACACCAAAAGACTGGAGCCACGGAAACGACACTATCATTAAATACTGCCGCTCCCAGATAGCCTATAATAGCGACAAAGACCCCTACTCCTGCCTGGGATAGAAAATCCTCAAAGGGGTTGGACACGTAGAGTCTGAAACTCTTCACGAGGTAGAAACCAACGAGAAAAAGAAATGCAAGTAAGGAAACAACTCCAGTATTGATGGCAATTTGCAGATATTGATTATGAGGCTTGTCAACTAGCTGCCACATATCTCCGTAATAAGCATACATCTTCCCAAAGATATCATGCTGTGGAAAGGCAATAGCAAAGGTATCCGGCCCATAACCCAAGATGATAGTGTTTTTTAGAAGCGGCAGTGATCTAGACCAAATATATCCACGTGAGGAGCCAAGCCGTTCATTACCTTCAAAGCCCCAAGCTTCCACTGGCTCTAAGCTGACCTCATTACCTTTATTATTAATCAATGTTATGCGATCGGGATCAAGGTCGAAAATAAGGCTTATCGATCCTTTATCTATTCTAAGGATAACATTCTTACCTGTATCTCCATAAATCAAGCTATAATCTTGGTATGCTTGATTTTCCAAGGTTATCTTTCCACTATTCATGTCATAGTTTGATTCTATGGCTTTATTGTTGCCATCTGTGAACGTAATCTCATCACTCATAAAAATAAAGTTCAATGTTTCCGTATCGGTAACCACTGTACCTTGGGTGCCATTTACAATGACATCTTTCAGGGGGATGCTTTCTCTAGCTGGAGCTACATTTTCAGATAATCCCATCAAAACTTTCACATCTGTGAATAGACTACCTACCCGTGCGCTTACAAAACCGCCGGATATTTGATTGAGACCAATAAAAATGGCAAGAATTACTAGCAGGCCTGCAGTAAATTGTTTCCAATATTTACGAATGATTTTATTGATGGCAAACAGAAAGACAAGTAAAGCCAATCCACCCCCGACAATACCTGAGCGAGCATTACTACCTAGCCAGATAATTCCCATTAATACTGACATAAAGATCATAAAAGCCTTAAATCGCTTATCCTTCACTAATACTGCCAAGGCGAAACAGAGGGGGAAGAGCATTGCCGTATAACTGCCCACATAGTTGTAATGATAAAGTGTGGCATAAACAGTATATTTATCAAACTGAAATGCTAACTGTTCGGCAATATTCATATATTGCTCAGGTAGAAATAAGCCTTTAGCAAAATCAGTCTTTAGGAGGTCATAACCAATATATTGGAAGAATCCAATTAGTCCTATGGTTAATGCACCAACCATCAGAGAACCTAGAACAATTTTGACATGCTTCTCATTAGAAACGAGTGTAGTCGTTGTAAGAAACAGTACTAAGTAGGCTACTAAAACATATAAGCCCTCGTAACGATCGGGAAAGCCAGTTAATGCTACACTTCGATAGTAGGAAAAAAACGTTGAGCCAAGGATACTCAGCAGATATACCCCAGTTGCTATGTATATGGGTTTTAGGTCCTTATTAATAAGGTTGTTGTCATATTGGAAGAAGCGGGTTACGACCGCAGCTAGAGCCGTTAGTGAGATTATTATTAAAACTATCCCTTTATAATAGGCGAAGAAATCATAATTCTCTGTTGTACCAAGCCAATAATTGTAACTAGCTCCAGTTAGGGGCATTACCTTGAGATATACGATTAATGGCAGAATAGTAACAACGAATATAAGCGGTATGAGATAGTACCATTCTGCATAACTTACACGTTCCCTTGCTTTCACGCTTTTCCTCCTTAATTCCGCAGATTCATCCTTTCTTTCTGTTATATTATATCAGAGAAGACAAGCTAAATATACTTTAAACTTCTTTTACTATTTCCTGCAAATGTTAGGGCTATGCCGCTTGTCCGATAGTCTTAATCAGTAATTCGTTCTTACAGAAAAGGGATCGCTGCTTAATGGATTTTGGTCCATCTTGCAACGATCCCTTTATGTGTTGGCTCAGCACCTAGTTGTCACCAAGCAAAGAGCTATACAGAATTCAGTTGGAATCCAATGACTTAAGGTACGATCTTAATTTGGACGGTCTTAACGAATCCGCCAACAACTGCACTGATCTTAGCAGTTCCAGCATTCAGAGTACCACCAATTTTGCCATCAGCATCAACAGTCATTCCAGTTGTACCAGCATCGACCAATACGATCCGGTCAAATGCCATACCCTTCTTACCGTATTGATCTACAGCATAGAAGTATACTTCGGAAGCTGTTGCAGTTCCAGTGGTATCGTACTTAGTGAGGTAGTTGCCAGCAACTAAGCCATTAGCAACAAGAGATCCAGCTTTGACAGTCAGGGTACCACTAGCGTAAGAAACACCAGCGAAAGAAGTGTCATAAGCGAATTCAATAGACTTAGCTACAGGGCTCTCTTTAGTGGACTTGATTGCTGTAGTTAGAGCGTGAACAGCATTATCTGCACCAAGAACGGTTACGTTAAGGTTAGCAGTAGCTTCAGTCGTAGTATCTGGTAATTTGTTGGCAAGAACTTTGACACTCTTATAGTTGCCACCAGATGCTCCAGCAGATACTACGAAGCGAGAGGAATCAACGGAAGCGCCAAGTACCGGAGTACCTCTTAAGACAACTTTTGCTCCGGAGGTAGTAGTACCATAGACTTTAGGATTGGCAGTATATGCTTTTTCTTGATCTGTGAGCGCAGATCCATCCACATTTACTGTGTAGAGGGCGCTGCTTACTGCATCGATAGTGTAACCTTTAATATCTTTGTCTTGAAGTACGGTGAAGGTTTGAGCTTTAGAATCGATCACTACATCATCAGTTGTAGCAACTGTGCCAGCTGTGTCAATCAGATCAAAACGTACGGTTGCAGTTCCAGCAGCAAGCGCATTAACTGTGATTGCAGTTTTACCTGATGTTGCCGCACCTGTAGCAGTGATGACACTTGTTGCGTCAGAATAAGCCGTAACTTTGTATGGTTGTGCTTTATCAGCTGTAGTCATATCAATGACTCGGCCATATTGGTCTTTGACTTCAAAGCCACCTGCATCATATCCAAAGTCGATGGTTTGGATTGCGCCTGGAGTTGTTGCAGAAGATGCTTGCATCAAGCTCTTCAGAACTGTGGAATCCAGACTCAAAGCATCTGCTTTAACAGGTTTCTGAATGTTAATGGTAAGGCTACTGAAGCTACCAGTTTTGGTAACTGCAGAGATAATTGTCGGAATAGTACTTGTGCTGTTGTTTGTTACTGGGTCATTCTTGATTGAAGCGGTTCCGTCAAGATTTTTAACCCAATACGCGCCAGTGAGTTTTACAATTTGCTCACCAACAATATCACTTCCTACTAAGTCGGTCCATTTGGTAAGCTGTTTTCCGTTTTGATCGTAAGCAGCAAATGGAATTACTTTTGATTCTGTAGAAGCAATTGCATCCGCAGGTGCAAACAAGGTAATTTTATCAACTTCAGCTTGTTTCTTCAGGGTTGTGCTCAGTTGAGAAGTTTTTCCGGTCCAAGTCATCGCTGTGATAACAACTGGCATATCAAGTGTAATCGAAGCAGAAGTAGTTGTTACTTTGATTAAACCTTTGGAGGAATCTTTAGGATCTTGAACAAGCTCAGCCTTTACATATGGGCTAGAGGTTGTCAGTAGATCTCCAGTTTGGAGAATCAAGCCTTGTTTCAAGAGGGTATAGCTGTTTGTAAGATTACCGCTGATGTCTTTAGCAGTATAGTCTACATAGAATACATCAGTAGTGCTTCCAGCAACTAGCTCTTTTCCGTCAGCGTTGGTCAACTTTGTGAGTTGAATATCGCTTAGGGTTCCAATTTGTGAGGTAGCTGCCAAAGTAGCACTTGTGGAAACTCCAGAAGACATGTCGTTAGCGGTGATCACAATTCCACCTGTGAAGGTCAGGAGGTTCAGGCCAGTAGTAGGAGTAATTGTCAGTAATCCTTTTCTTCCGGTTACATCACCTACTCCAGATTGGAACTGAACATTGTTTGCCAAAGCAGCATTGGTAATATCAATACCGTACTGGTCAACGATTTTGTAGGTTGCATAACCTGTTTGAGTTGTAATACCAGCACTTGAGGTGTTGACAACACCTAGTTTGGTGGAGGTAATTTCAATCTTAGCAACTTTTTGTTCTGTTACTTTAACTTCACTGGTTCCTAAGCTAGTTGCGTCATTTTTCACAGCAACAGTATAGGTTCCTGTTACAAAATTAGAAGATTTAGCTAAAGTAGCTTCTGTTTTAGCTTCATTCCAAGAAACCGATACGGTTACAGGAGCAGTAGCTTGTTTCACTTCGAAGGTAACCTTAGCAGTATCAGCAGGTGCCTTACTAAACTTAACTTTGAAAGTGCTAGCACTAGCTGCAGTCACGCTTTCAACTTTGAATTCTCCAGTGGAAGGAGCACCATTCTTAACAGCATCAAGAGCTGCATTGCTAACAACAGCTGCGCCACCAAGAGCAACGATAACGCTGTCATCAGCTAAATCAGCAGACACATCAGCTTTAACGGTTTTTCCGTCAGTTAAGATGATTGGGGAGTTGGTTTGAGCAGCAAGAACAGATCCTACGAGAGCATCTGCCAGAGTAGCTCCATTACCAACATAGACTTTGCCGAATTCGAAATCAAGAGCTTCGATTACAGCAGCGTTAGTTGCGTAACGATCAGCACCGTAGAGACGGTCAGCGCCAGTGATGTTCTTAACGAGTGTAGGTCCACCGATGATGTAATCGGCTTCAGTACCAGCAGGTACGGAACCATCACGGTCAGCAACAACGATAGCATAGTTGTTAGCAGCAGCGTAAGAAGCTACGGACATAGCATCAGCAACGCCGTTATAACCAACAACAATGTTTCCTGCAGGAGCAGTTAATTTTGCGTTGATTTTAGCAGCAGTTTCTACACGGCTAGCGCCTTGGATAGCTTCAACATTGAAGCCAGCAGCTTTTAGCTCGTCAACTACAGCTTGGCTAGCAGCAGCACCGACAACGATAACATCTTTCACGCCAAGGTCTTTGAGTGAATCAACAACCTTATTGTTCATGTCTGCTTTGTCAGTTAGATAAATAGGAGCATCTTCTTGAGCAGCTAAGGGAGCTGCAGCAAGAGCATCAACGAGGTTAGCGGGGTTACCAGCTGCAACAACAGCTGTGTCTGCAGAAGCATATGCTTTTTCTGCGATTGCAATCGAGGTTTCGTATCTGTCGGCACCTGCTAAGCGTTCAGTCGTAGTAGCTGCGAAGACGCTTGCTGGAGCCATAGACAGTACCATACCGGCGATAGCTAAGGAGGCTAAAGCCTTTTTTGTCTTTTTCATGTAGTGAATTTCTCCTCTCATTTACGTGGTAACGTTTTTGTGTCTTCCGAAGTCGCGGCCACATTGTGTTTTTCTTAATTAAGAAAGTAACCTATGTACCGTACCTCTCACCTGCGATGATCAGTGGTCGTCACTCACCCCCTTAATATAAGCCGCAAATCTTTAGACATTGCGCAATATCTAAAGGCATCCCACCCCTTAACGGGGGCGTCCCCCCTAGGAGGCTTACGCCTCTCGGGTGGCTTACCCTTTAGACAAAGTTAATGAAGAAACCCTAAACGGGTTCTACACTCGTATAACTATTCGATGCGGAAAACAATATTCCTGCATTCTCTCGGAAATTTTCGCAAGAAAATATTGGGAGATTCGAATCCTACGAGTTGCATAGATTAGTTTACCTAATAATCAAGGTTTTTTCTATACCTTTTGTAAATTATTTTATTAACTTTTTCTTAATTACCATGCTTTTGTCCATAAATTCGGGTTTTTTCTAATAACCCCGGTAAATTAGAATGCCTCGATAGATCCCTAGAGCTGCTTTTTGTTGGAATTCTGGACTAATGATCAATTTCTCTTCTAGAGGGTTTGAAATAAAGCCTAGTTCTACAAGAATGGCCGGCATGGTGGTGTTCTTAATCACATAAAAGTTGGCCGTCTTGACTTTGCGGTCCTGAAGCTCCACTTGCTTGATCACTTCTTGCTGAACTGCTGTAGCCAGTTTTCTTCCTTCTTCACCTCTGGGATTCCCCGCGGAAATATAAGTCGTCACTCCCCCTGCTTCTGGATTGGAAAAAGCATCGTTGTGTATAGAGACGTAAACATCGGCACGAATCTGATTCGCAATTTTGACCCGAGTTTGTAAATCTTTTAACTCTACATAACTTGAGCCGGAGGGCGGGACATCCCCGGTACGGGTCATCACAACTTTGGCTCCCGCTTGGCGGAGTAGATTCGTTAGATTTAACCCCACCGGGAGGGTTGAGTTCTTCTCATAGGAGCCACTGGGCCCTACCGCTCCCACATCCTTTCCCCCATGCCCCGGGTCCACCACCACGGTGAGGCCGGCTAAGAGATAGGGCGGCTGAAGGGTTCCGGCGACGATCCCTCTGACACGGTCGGAGAGTATAACTTCCCCACCGATCATCGTAACCAAGAGCTGATTCTCTGTGGCATTGCCCATGGCGGAATAAGTGATGGCCGGTAGTCCGGCGTGACTGGACATAAACAGGTGGGCATTCTGCTTGACGGCTAAGGCACCGGTGACTAAAGCATCAGGGAAATTCTCGCCTGTGACGAGAAAAGCCCGTTGCTCCCCAGAAGCGTCAGCCGGGTCCGTCCCGAACTCTTCTTGAGTAAATAAAAAGGCTTGGGCAGCGGTCGCATAGCGGTCTTTGCCGCTCAGTCGCGTCATTCCGGTTAATCCTTCTACTATAGTAGGGGCAATGACTCCCTCTCCTCCGACCACGATGGTCCGGGTCACGGCTTCAGCCTCTTCATTGAGCTGGTAAGCGCCGAACCCTTCTAGCCTATGCCGAGTGATTGTGGGTAGTTCTTGGGCTTTCGTGAGCAGGATGGGGGTCTCGGTGATACCGGCATAGGGTCCGATAGCTAGGGCATCGGGGAAATTCTCGCCACTGGTGAGGACCACTTGGCCATTACCTCCTAAGTGATCGGCCACCAGTGCGGCGGTCTCATAGCGGTCCGCTCCACCGATGCGTTCCCAAGTCAGTCCGGCAGTTTCTAGAGCCTCGCTAATCGGTGTTCCCATCACCCCGGCCCCTCCCAGTAGGATTACATGACTGGCCTTGAGCCGTTGAATTTCCACTAAAACTTCTTGGTCCAAACCCTTCGAGCCAGTCAGGAGAATGGGTGCATCATAGCGCTTGGAAAGGGGGACCGAGACCAAGGAATCTGGGAAAGCATCCCCGCGGGCCAGGAGAACGGTCTGAGCTTCGCTCCAGCCTTCTTGGGAAATCATTATTGCTGTCTCAATGCGCGTTGCTCCGTAGAGGCGATCGACTTCTGCTGTCAGGGGAGCTGCTCCAACCGGTGCTTGACCTAATAGCCAAAGACTAAAGGAAGCGGCGAGGAGAGCGCTCCATCTTTTCGGTGGTAACCACACGGAAAACCCTCCTTGATCATTATTAACCATAGTTACAGTTGGTGGTTTAGATAACACCTGGTTCATTAGGTACTTTTGGTACTTTTGGTACTTTTGGTACTTTTGGTACTTTTGGTACTTTTGGTACTTTGCATGTTTCGACGAGAGATTACTGAATCCTTTTGGGAATCTTGACCATCTACTAGGCAAGTAGTAGTCATGTCAGCCTCTTTGCGGTTGCTGAGAACTGCAAGTCCTTATATAGTAATAGACTAACTAGGGTCCACTTTTCTTCCTCTTAGATATGTTAAAAATTTATTAACTCTTGCTCTTCCTATTTTTTTGTAAAGGGATTCTTTGCTTTTTAGCGAAGTATTCGCAGAGACGACAGAGAACTGTCCGTTAAATGTAGATTCGTGTCAGATTTCATTGACTGTAGTAGTCTAAAATCAAGGGTGCTTCCTAGTTATGTTCTTATGTAAAGTACGTATGTAGGGGCGACCTAAGTGTCGGTCATCCTAGTATTGAAGTGTAACGAAAAAGGAGAGAAAAATGAAAAGAACTACAAAAACCGCCGTCGTGGTTTTGACAGCATTCACCCTTTTATTCACAAGCCCAATGATGATGCCTTTGGCACCTCAAGCGGTTCAGGCGGAAACTTCCATAACTCAACCTTTGCGCTTAGCGGGGACCTCTCGCTACGATACGGCGATCCAAGTTTCCCAAGGGGGATGGAATTACGCTGAGTCCGTTGTTTTGGCTCGTGGGGATGATTTCCCCGATGCTTTGGCCGGTGTGGTGCTGACCAAGAGCGTGAATGCTCCCTTGCTATTAACAGAAACTAAACAGCTAACCACTGGAGTATTAGATGAGATACAGCGCTTAGGGGCATCGACAGTTTACATCTTAGGGAGCCGGGGGGCTGTCTCTGAAGAAGTGGAAAATGCTCTGATTAATGAAGGATTGCAAGTGGAGCGTCTCGAAGGGACGGACCGTTATATTACAGCCAGTGAAATCGCTAAGGTTGCTGTGCCCCAGACTGAAAAGGCCTTCCTGGCTTTGGGCACGGATTTCCCCGATGCTTTAAGCATCTCCTCTTATGCTGCTGCTCAAGGAATTCCTCTACTTTTGACCGAGAAGAAAAAGGTCCCTGAGGTGACATTGGAAACCTTGCAAAGCTTAGGAGTCAAAGAAGTGACCCTAATCGGGGGTGAAGGGGTTATTCTTCCCGAGGTAAAAGTTCAGTTGGAAGAATTGGGCTTTGGGGTGGATCGTTTAGCCGGAACCGATCGCTATGGAACGAATCTGGAAATCCTCAATGGGTTAAGCTTTAATAATGAAGCTATTTATGTCGCTACGGGCACAAAGTTTCCGGATGCCTTGGCCGGAGCTGCCTTAGCCGCTAAGAACAATAACCCGATTGTTTTGGTCCCGCAAAAGGATCTTAAGGAAGAAAGCCTAGATTATCTGGGAGCACGCCGAGGGGATGGATCGCACTTTACCCTGCTGGGTGGCTGGGGAGTGATTAGCTACGGTATGGAAAGCATTATTCGCACGGGGAATCTGCATCCCAAGATTTCCCTGCAATACTGGGATGGTTATGCCAAATACGAAACCTATCTCAATCAACTCTCGATGATCCCTAATCAAGCTACGGATTATGTGGACTATGTCTCCCCCAACTGGCGCTCCTCCATCGGTGCGGATGGAACCTTGAAGCTGGTTTGGGAGGAAGGCTCCAGCAATTATCGTCAGCTCACCAATATGGCTCATGGCCTAGGGATGAAGGTTCTGCCTCTGATCAATGGTAGCGGCGCCACCATCAATACTCTGCTGAAGAGTCCCGCAGCTCAAGAAAAATTGATTGCCGAGATTGTGAAATTGCTTAATGATACCCGTTCTGATGGGGTGATCATCGATTTTGAGACACCTTTAGATTATGGTGATGCTAAGGACCCTTATGATGGGGTGAGAAATGACTTAACTCGCTTTATGGAATCGCTTTACGCCGAGTTAAAGCCCATGAATAAAATTGTAGTAATGACTGTGATGCCGCGGATGTCCTCCAGTCAATATTGGCTGGATGCCTTCGATTATGAAGCACTCTCTCATACTGTGGATTATATGCATGTCATGACCTACGACCATCATTACCGAACCTCCGCCCCGGGGGCGATCGCTCCTTATCCATGGATCAAACAGGTTCTTACCTATGTAAAAGATCAAGGGGTGGATATGAGCAAGGTCATGATGGGACTGCCCTACTACGGACGGGATTGGGTGGTCACCGGGAAGGATACGAACGGCAATCCCACTTATAATTCCACCGCTTTTGGCTATTCTAAGGCCTTGGAGATTGCGGATGCTTATGGTGCGGAGATCACTTACTCCAAGGACAATGATAAAGACCCTGTCGGTACCCCAACCTTTAAGTATACGGACGATAAGGGTGTCGAGCATACGGTGTTTTTCGATGATTTCACCAGTTGGAATGCCAAGCTGGGGGTCATCAATGAGTTTGGCCTAGCCGGTGTCGGTCCTTGGGCCATGGGCTGGGTGGATGAAGAAACTGCTGAAGGTCTCTATCCTCTGCTCAATCAGCATCTACGGTAGAACCCATCGCATGAAAAAGGGAGTGTTGTCTACTACTTATATAGTAGATAACGCTCCCTTTAGTAACTAGCTTTTATATACCTCTCTTCTATGGCCGATACTCACTATTAATAGGGTGATTTTACTATCCTGTATCTCAGCAAGCAAACGATAATCGCCCACCCGATAACTCCATCTACTGTCTAAATTGCCCTTAAGCGCTTTGCCGTGGAGACGGGGATTCTCGCACCCCTCCAAATTCTTGCGTATCCAAGCCAGAATAAGAAGGGCCGTCGGTCTATCCATATTTTTTATTTCCTTTTTGGCTCCTTCAGTAAGGACGACGTGATACATCAGCTTAAACCCAGTTCCTTTTCAACTTCCTCTAGCGAGTAAGTCACGGGATTTTTACGATATTCGGCCATTGCTTTTTCATATACTTCAAGATCATATTCATCTTCGATCTGCTCAAGGATTGCTTTCCTCATAACATCAGATACGCTTTGTTTTTTTAATGTTGCATAACTCTTAATGAGTTCTGCTTCTGCAGGACTCAGTCGAATAGAAATCGTCATTAGGCAAACCACCTTTCGTTTGCAATACTCTATTGAAATACATTGTATTGCAGGACCCTGTCTTTTGTCAACCACGCGAACAGCAATTTATCAAGCAGTATCCTTCGCCCGCACACAGGAAGATGCTATGCTACTTTTTTAGACAGAAACCCTAGGACGGTCCTTGAAAAGTGACCTTATTCGTTGTACCCTTAAGTGTAGAATTTTGTCCCATTTAACCGAACTAATTATAAAGCACTATGTTATGATGAAAGGACGAATCGACTATGTCTATTCCATTGTTAGATTTGAAAGCCCAATATCTTGCGATTAAAGAGGAAATTGACCAGGCCGTCTTAGGGGTTCTGGATTCAAGTAAATTTATTTTTGGCCCTGAGATGAAAACCTTTGAAGAGGAAATTGCCGCCTACTGCGGTACGAAACACGCTGTTGCTGTGGGCAATGGTACGGATGCTTTAGTCATTGCTTTAAAGGCTTGCGGAATTGGCCCAGGGGATGAAGTGATCACCAGTCCCTTTACATTTTTTGCTTCTGCGGAGAGCATTGCCCAAGTAGGGGCAACCCCGGTGTTTGTGGAGATTGATCCTCAGACCCTGAATATGGACGTGGCCAAGCTGGAAGCGAAGATCACGGCTAAGACCAAAGGGATTATTCCAGTACATATTTTTGGCCAAATGGCGGATATGGATCCGATCTTAGGGCTGGCGCAAAAGTACAATTTAAAAGTGATTGAGGATGCAGCTCAAGCTATAGGGGCAGAATATAAAGGGCATAAAGCTGGCTCTATGGGAGATGCGGGGACCTTTAGCTTTTTCCCGACCAAGAATCTGGGCGGATATGGGGACGGCGGGATGATCGTCACCAATGATGATGCTTTGGCAGAAGAAGCTCGCGTCCTGCGTTTCCACGGTTGTAAGACGAAGTATTATCATGATGAGATTGGCTATAACAGCCGTCTTGATGAGCTGCAAGCGGCGATTCTGCGGGTGAAGCTGCGCTATATAGATGAGTGGAATCAAGGACGGGCTCATAAGGCCGCTGTCTACGATCAACTCTTAGCTCCTTTGGCTGCCGAGGGGAAGGTTATTTTACCTTATCAAGAGGCTGAGCTGAAGCATGTGTTCCATCTTTATGTGCTGAGAACCGCTGAACGGGAAAAGCTAATGGCAGCTTTGACAGCCAAGGGTATCGCTAACGCCATCTATTATCCGGTTCCTCTACACCTGCAAAAAGCCTTTGCGGATCTCGGCTATCAGGTAGGGGACTTCCCGCTGGCTGAAGAAGCTTGTACTCAAGCTTTGGCCATCCCTTGCTATCCCGAATTAACGGATAGTCAGCTACATGAGATTGCTCAAGTCATCCTTGAGGTTTTGGGTTAGTCCGGTATTGAATAGGGTACTGAGGAGGAATTTATGTTTTGGAATAATGGACTGACTAAAGGTAACGATAGCCGTTTAATCCTTTTGCTTCTGGTGATGCTTTCGGCCATGCTGCTTCCTTCCTTTGAAATCCACCCAACGCTCCCGAACATCCGGGTCGATGAGTTGCTTTTATTCGGAGTATTTGGTCTGAATATCTTGGCTTTTATTTTTAAAGGCTTTCGCTTTTCGCCAAATGCCCGGGAAGAGCTGCGTCTTCAGAATAAGGCCCTAAGGCGAATTGTTCTCATTTTTGGCTGCTTGGTCCTTTCCTATGCTATTTCAAACTTTTACGGGGTTGTCATTCTCGGAGCCGGAGCATACGGTTTACGGGATGTTATGGAGCTAGTGACGTTTTTTAAGTACTTTCTCGTGGTTACCTTAGTCCTCTCCATCAACTTACGGGATGCTGAGTTTGCTGTCCTAAGCTATACCTTCTTGGGGGCTTTATCCTTCTTGATTCTTTTCAGTTTTGCGCAAAGTCTTAACCTGTTTAATCTGAACACTTGGTTCTCGCCCTTTTTCAACCCGAACCACTGGGAAACCATGATTCTCGGCAACCCAGCGCGGGTCTTGGGAACCTTTGATAACCCCAATGTGTTCGGAACGTTTACCGTCATGACTTTAGCTTTCTTGGTGGCCCGTTACTATTTTGTGGAATCGAAGATTTACTTCCCCTTACTTCTGCTGATTCTGATCGGGTTGGTTATTAAGGTCGAGTATTTGACCATTTCCCGCACGGCCTTAGCAGGGATCGGGATTGTTTTGATGATCTTAAGCATTTGGGCTTTCTTCTATTATAGGAGAAGCAAAGGAATCTTACTGAGGATAGGAGCCTTGTTCCTCGTGACCATGGTGCTTTTTGCCACGGCCTCTGATGGTTTCTTCGTCCGCTTAACGGACGGCTTCAACTTCTCCACAAGCAACTCCTTCATCGGCCACGTGGAGCGTCTGGGGGCCGCTGTCGGTTCTATATGGCAATCTCCGGTTTTCGGCTGGGGTACCCAAAAGTATGCCATGACCACCGTGGTGGATAATGAGTATGCTCTTTTCACCCGTCGTTATGGGTTTGTGGGGCTGGCCGTTTATCTGTGGTTCTTCATTCAACCTTGGCTGTTGGGCTTGAAACGCTATCGTGCCGAGGCGGCAGGTCGGATGAAGGAGTATTTCGATGTAAAGACTTGGATTGGTATGGGGTATATGGCTCTTTTGCCGGCAGTTTTCCTCTATAATTTTATGGCTGGGGTGTTCTATAACCTTCAGCTAATGACCATCTTCTGCATTATAATCGGCTTGGTGTATAACACTGCGAGGGATGACTATTGAAAATCTGCGTTTTAACCTCGGCCCATCCACCATTGGATGCCCGCATCTTTTATAAGGAAGCCTGCTCTTTACGAAGGGCAGGCTATGATGTCGTACTCATCGCCCCATATCCCCGACAGAGGCAGGGAGGCGACAGTTCTTGCGAAACGGGGTCATGCGAAAAGGGGTCAGGTCCCAGTTCTCAGGGTCCCAATTCTCACGAGGCTGGGGTGTCCGAAACGAGAAGGTCGGGCGCGGCGGGGTACCCGCAGGAAGAAATCGTAGAAGGAATTCGGATTCGCTATGTTCCCCCTTTCGCCTCGAGGCTCCAGCGGGTTCGCAATTTGCGGGCCATCTATCACGCCGCTGTGGAGGAACAGGCCGACCTATATCATTTTCATGATCCTGATCTGATCTGGACGGGATTAACCCTCCAGAAAAAACTGGGCAAGCCGGTGATCTATGATGTCCATGAGTATTATGCCGACAGCCTGAAGACACGGTATTGGCTACCCGCACCCTTGCGCAAAACAGCCGCAGCTGTATTCGAACGACTGGAGAAAGGTGCCGCGAGCCGCTTTGCCGGAATCATGACGGTAAACCACCACATGGAGGGTTTATTTAAGCAGTATAATCCGGTGGGGGCCAGCTTGTTTAACTTTCCTCTGCAAGAGCAGTTCCAGTTTGAACGACCGAGTTCGAAGTTCGGCGCAAAGTGCGAACTGGGGACAGGTCCCAGTTTTCAAGAAATCTCTGAGGAAGTCACTGAAGGGGCCGATGAGGAAGCTCAGGAAAGCTTTGATAGCTCTGACTGCTCTGGCGTCCCCGTGGGCACTGTTGCCCCAGTTATATTGTACCTAGGGGGAATCAATCGGGAACGGGGCTTAGAGGTCATTCTAGAGGCTATGCCCCTCGTGCGCGAGAAGCATCCCGATGCGGTGTGTAAGCTAGTCGGCCCCTTGGAGCTGGGAGGAATCTCTGAGAAATATCTTCCTATGGAGAATTGGCTGGAAAAGGGCAATATTCAGGTCCTAGGGAAAGTCCCCTATAGCCAAGTCCCCGCCATCCTCAGAGACAGTCATATAGCACTTGTGCCCTTACTCCCGACCCTAAATTACACAAAGGCCATCCCTGTGAAGCTCATAGAATACATGGCCGCTGGCCTGCCTGTGGTCGGCTCTCGCTTCGGCTACATAGAACAGATTTTACGCGAAGATGAATGCGGCAGCCTAGCCGAGCCCGGCGAACCCCAGTCTCTCGCCCAAGAGATATGCACCTTGATCGAAAACCCCGCTCAAGCCCTAAAATACGCCCAGAACGGCTGGGATGCTTTCCATGAGAAGTACTCCTGGGAAAGCGAAGAAAAGAAGCTCCTGGCGGTGTATGAACAGGTGCTTGGGGGGCAGTAAGGCAATCTCCAGCGACACTGATGATGCAAGCCATCGATAGAAAACCCAATAACTAGAACAGCTACATATAATCGACTCTCACTTAAAAGAATACCCAAGGATTTTGATATACAGAAGAGAGCGACTTCAAAGCGAGCAGCTACCCGTTCTTCGCGAAAAGCTTGCAGCGGAGTCGGGTTGGAAACAGGACGTTTCCAACCAGCTAGAGAGCCAAACAAGTGCGAAAAGCTCGCCCGCTTTTCGGGATGGCGATTTAGCCGACGAAATCCGGATGAGGATTTCGGCCAAGCCGCAAACCCCAAAGACATCTTATGCGGCGCAGGCCCACCCGACGGAGCCGAAAGCTTGAGTGCTAGAACGGGTGCGCGCAGCTTTCTAAGCGAACGTGTATAGCAAAATCCTGGAAACTCAACCCGAAGGCACGTAAATGCAAACAGGTACCTGTCCCCACTTTTCATCCAAGGAGGCCCACCATGAACGTTCTCGTGATTTCCCACCTCTACCCGACGGCAGCTCAGCCACTGAGTGGGATCTTCGTCCAACAGCAAATCGAGGCCATCCACGCTCAAGGTATCGAAGTCACACTGGTGAATCCGACTCCTTGGTTTCCGCGTGCCCTCAAGGGGCTAGGGAAATGGGGAAAATACGCCCAAGTACCCGATTATGAGCTCCATCAGGGCATGGATATTTACCACCCAAGAGTTCTCGAGTTTCCACGTGGCTATTTCTTTGCTCATTATCCCCTGACCTATCGCCTGGGGATGGGCAAGCTGATCGCTCGACTCGTACGCGAAAAGAAACCCGATCTGATTCATGCTCATGTGGCTCATCCCGACGGTGCTGCGGCTGTGGCTTTGGGAAAACAATACAATCTACCTGTGGTGGTCACCATTCATGGACAGGATTTTGCTCATACCTTGAACCGCTCGCCCCGCTGTGCTGAGAGCGTGAAGGACACCCTGCGCCAAGCTCGTCGCGTGATTCTCGTCAGTGATAAGCTGCGAGAGAATTATGGTCTGGAGCACTGGGCCGATAACCTTAGTAAGTATCGGGTGATTTACAACGGTGCGGAATTTGAGGATATAGATAACCAGACACAGGCGGAAGTGCAGAAGTCAGCTAGTAGCGAAAATGCTATTCCTAACGAACGGTGGCCGGTGCTGTTGACGGTGGGTTTTTTGCGGGAACCTAAGGGACATGCTTATGTCTTAGAGGCTCTTGCTCATTCCGAGCTGCTGAAGACTTATCCGGATTTGCTCTACCGCATCGCCGGTGATGGAGCGGAACGGCGGAACCTCGAAGCCAAGGTGAGTGCATTAGGTTTAGAAAAGCATGTGGAGTTTTTGGGGAGCCTCCCCCACCCCCAAGCCATGGCGGAGATGGCTCGCTGTGATATCTTTGTGATGCCCAGCTGGAACGAGGCTTTTGGGGTGGTTTATCTGGAAGCGCTCTCCCAAGGGAAACCGATCATCGGTACGAAGGGCGAAGGAATTGCCCCCCTCATCCATCGGGAAGAAGTTGGCTTGACTGTCCGTCCCCGCAACGCTGAGGATATTCGGCTTGCCATTGAAAAGCTATTAAGCAATCCGGACTTGGCCCAAGAGATGGGCAAAAAAGGACAAACTCTGGTGCGGGAGAACTTTACCTGGTCTCACAATGCCCGCCAGACCATCGCTTTATATCGTGAAGTCTTAACCGAAGGGAACCAAGGGTTAGGAGCTGAGCTAGTTTAATGGATACACGCCTTATTGCAAAAAACGCAACAGCCTTGGGGGTTTCTAGCCTCCTCGCCAAATCCATCGCAGCAGTGCTGGGGATTTTTGTGACCCGCTACTTAGGTCCCGGGCCTTTTGGTGATTACTCGACAGCCTATGCTTATGTGGGCACGATTATCATTTTTGCCGAGCTGGGGATTAGTCAATTGATGGTTCAGGAAGGTTCTAAAAATGCGAAGGTACTGCCCCAATATTTCGGCAATACCCTCTTGGTGAAGACCCTTTTGTGCGCGTTATGTTACCTTATCATGCTGCTTTTTATGTTTCCCTATAATGAAACGGTGCGAGCCATGGTCCTGGTTGTGGGGGTCGCCGTATGCTTTAATGCGATCAACCAATCCATCTATAATTACTATCAAGCTGTGCAGAAGATCTATATAGCTGCACTCTATCAGTTCCTAACGACCGTCTTGATAGCCGTCTTCACGATTATCGTGCTGGTGGCCGGTTTAGGGGTGGTCTCCATTACCTTTACCCATTTACTTGCTTATGCGATAACCACCGTCCTGCTGTATTTGGCTTTAAGAAAGGAAATTAAGCCTAGGGTGGAGTTGCCGACCCTGCCAAACATGGTAGTCCACGGTCTGCCCTTTGGGATTCATCGGATATTTTACAATGTTTTTACCCAATTCAGCATTTTAGCCCTCTCTTGGACTGCCACGAGTGAGGAAGTGGGGATTTTCTCGGCAGCCTATAAGCTGATCCTGATTCTGGTCTTTATCCCCAGTATGATGACCAGTGCTCTTTATCCCGTTCTCTACCAGCTGGGGGATTCCGACCGCAACCAGCATCAAGGGGTGATCGAAAAGGTGTTTAAGGCCCTGTCAGCAGTGGGTATCGCCGGTAGTACCTTATTCTTCGTCTTAGCCGGTCCACTGACGGTATGGCTTTATGATGGAAAGTTTAATGCCTCCATCCCCATCCTGATGATTGTCTGTTGGTTTTTAGCTCTGGAATGTATGAGCTTTTCCTTAGGGGATATCCTGACTACCACCGGTCGGCAAATGCAGAGAACGATAATTCAAGGGATTTCCCTAGCCCTTTTGGCAGGCTTGATCTTTGGCTTAAGGCCTTGGCTAGGATTATACAGCGCCGCCTATGGGATTATCATCGTGGAGATTTTCATCTTCTTGGCCTACTATGTGCTCATTCGCAAGAATGTCTATAAGATTCGCTTGTGGCGGCAGCTTCCTAGTACGATCATCTCGGCACTTTGCATGGCTGGGACGGCTTGGCTGCTTATCGACCTTCACCCTCTCCTTTCCGCTTCCGTGGCGGGTGTGGTGTTTTGCTTAGTTATCGTGGCGATCGATAAGGATTTCCGCAAAATCGGTGCTTATGTGGTGAGACGGGTGCTGAGACGGTAAAGAGTAGTGAAGCTTAATCTGCTTTACCTAAAAGATATAGGAGAATTAGTGCCGGAATTCTTACGACGGGCACTTGTGTATCATGATTACTGGCCCCATAGTCAGTAAGCTTTTTTGTTGCGATAAAGGCACTTGTAACCTGAGAGTTTGGATCTGATGCTAAGGTAACTACGGCATCTGAGGCAAGCACGGATGAGTCATTTCGGTATTTTACTTCACAGAGTACTTTCCCTGCCGGTTGATCGATAACAACATCTACTTCTTTTTGATTATCCTTTAGCTTTCTGAAATAACCAATTTTTGCAGTTTTTCCTTCATAAAATGAAACGAAGTGTTTAAATACTGCAGTTTCTACCATGATGCCCATTTCTCTTTCATTTGACTGTACGTTATCAATCATGAGCACAGCATTGCGTATCGCTGGGTCTGCAACATAGATTTTGGGTCTGCCTTTTAAGGCACCTTTGCTCCCAACATCGATGGGATTAGAGCGATAAATGAGATTTGACTTCTCTAGAAATTCGAGATAGTTTTCCAGTGTTGTGACACTTATATTACCCAACTCCTTAGTTGCGGTTTGGGCATTAAAGATTCCAGATGAGTTTATACACAGATATAAAAATAACTTTTCCATCAGTAGTGGGTTCCTCACGTTGAACAGGGTCAGAACATCTCTTTTGATAACCTTATCCACCACATCTTCACGGAGTAATCTTTGAGCATAAGTGTCATCATCCGATAGTACAAGCTCGGGAAAACCACCAATTAGTAAATAGCGATTAAAGTGCTGGACTAATGGTGAAAAAACATTTGCGAGCTCCGCAAATTCACCTTTTGTTAGATTTGCCAATTCTGACAGATGAATATTACTATTGAGGGCTGGACGTTCCTTTAACTGAAGTAATTCACAGTATTCATAAAAGGATAACGTCGGAATCTTGAGCATTGTCCATCTTCCCGCACCACTGTCTGCTGCTCCCTTTTGAATAATCGGACTAGCAGATCCGGTTGCTGTTAAACAAATATCTTGGCGGGAATCATATAATACCTTCATCCATAGCTCCCAGTTATTTGTATATTGAACCTCATCGAAGAACAAATATTTCTTCCCCTCAATTGGATAGAGCGATTCATAGATGTTTAAAACGTCATCAATGCTGATAAGCTTTACTAATGGGTTGTCAAACGTTATATAGAGAATATTTCTCGGTGCAACACCTTGTTTTAAAAGATCCTCAATCATTTGAAACATAATTGTAGTCTTCCCTACTCGTCTAGCACCAGACAATACCACAAACCTTCGAATTGAGGGATGGGTTAAAAACTTCATCGCTTCATTATAGGCAACTCTTTTCTGAGGCTTAGTTAGTGATTGGATTTTCTCTGGTTCCTTCCACCACTGGTTATAGTGTTGTAAGACTTTAATTACTTGTTCTTCGGATACCAAAGCCATAAAATCCACTCCTTATACTTTATACTATAATTATATCACGGAATAATTGATACTATACTATTAATTATTCTAGGTAAACTACAAGTGTGTTAAAATACGCGGAAAAGGTCAAGGGATTAGCTTGTATACAAGATAACCCTTGACCTAACCTTCTTACCATTATGTGTTAATCCGCAAGAATGTTCATAAGATTCGCTTATCGCGGCAGCTTGCCAGTATGATGTAGAATACGCACTTAAGGTTTTTTTACGATGATAACACGATGTCTGCTCGTTCTTTTGCCAAGATTTGCATTGCTTCACTAAACCCGTTTATACTGAACAAAACGTACCAGTTTTTACGCTCGCTTTGTTTCCAGGTCACGGCTTCTGATTTTTTAACTAAAGCGTAAAAAATGTCAGTGTCTACAGGTTTTTCATGATACTTACATTCGCCAAAAATCATATTCGTGCCCTTAGAATCGTAGGCAACAAGATCAATTTCTGTTTGGTTATCCCACCAACGCCCAGCTCTATTAAAGTAAAAGGGCCATTGTCCTTTGCTATTCAGATGCCATAATTCGCTAAGGCAGACCTCTTCATAAACATAAGCAACATGGTTATCGATGAAGTTTTCGCGTATTTTTCGCATAACAATATCTACTTGGTCGCGTTCCAAAAAGCTTAGATTAGGATAAACGAATCGAAACCAAAAACTAATGAAATTGTCCTTAATCTTATATAAACCACGCTTGCTCTTCTCGGGATGATCCTCGGTAATGGGTACCTGACGTTCTAATATATCCAGATCAATAAGTGTCCTTAGATATTTGGAAAGGCCTGTCTGCTTTACTTCCAAGGTGGCGGCTATTTTCGACAACTTTTGGTTGCCTGCGGCTACAGCCTTAATTACTGAAAAATAGCTCCCGATCTCTGAGACTTCGTTTTGTAGTAGGAAGTGGGGCTCTTCATATAAAAAACTGGCTTTATTCAAGACGTTTTTCCTAATGGCTGTGTAGATGTCACTATCCCCTTGAAACTGTTCAATATACTTCGGAACACCACCCGTGACCGCATAGCGTTCTATTAGTTCCTTTTTACTCTTATCTTTGAAGAATTCATTATAATAACGGAAATCAATCTGTTTTAACTTCTTTTGTCCCGTTCTTCTACCATATAAGGGACTGCTATAGGCTAAGGTTTGAGACTCCATCATTGAAATTAAGGAACCACACAGTACGATCATAATATTTTTATTCATTAAACTTGTATCCCATATCTTTTGGAATACAGAGGGAAAAGCCGAATTCGTTTTGCCTAAATATTGAAACTCATCGATAATTATCAGTAGCTTGGTTTTTGAGAGATACTCCATTAACGTATTAAATAGTGTCGCCCAGTCATTAATAACCGCTGTCTTCAGTAAAGAATTCTGCAAAAAATCTGCGACCGTGTCTTTAAAGGCATGGCGATTTTCCGTCTCAGACTCTTGGGTTGCCAAAAAGTAGATACTCGGCTTATTCTCCATAAACTTTGTCAAAAGCGCAGTCTTGCCTACACGTCTTCTTCCGTAAAGAACTACCAAAGATGATCCATCGCGTGTATATTCTCCATCTAAGAAATCTAATTCATCATGACGGTCAATAAATTCTTTCATGGATGCCACCTCCTAGAATTTATTATATCCCGAATTATTATAATTTAAAGTATAATAATTTCTTGATTTTTCGACAACCCTCTTCAATTGCCAAGGACCTAGCGCGCAGAACAAATAAGTCAAGGGATATCTCCTCGATGATGAGTAGATCCCTTGACTTTTACTTTTTATAACTATAGAGCTTAATCCTCAGGAAGCAATTCTTCCTCTGGTACTTCCCGCAACTCTTGGGCTGGGAAGCCTTTGACCACGCGCTTTTCTACAGTATCCTTGGTGACCAGTGCCCCGGCGGCGACAAAGGTCTCTGATGCAACGCGGACACCCGGCAGAAGAATAGAACCTCCACCCACTCGAGCTCCACGGCAGATCGTCGCTCCTCTGAGGGACTTAAAGCGTTTTTCGGTCCGGCCCATGTAATTATCATTCGTGGTGGTGACCATAGGAGCGATAAAGACCCGTTCTTCAATCTCCATATAGGCCGTGATGTAGGATCCGGTCTGAATCTTAGTGTAGGCACCGATGCGCGTATCATTTTCGACAGCGGCCCCGCTGCCGATGACCACATTCTTACCGATAGTGCAGCGTTCACGTACTAAGGCACCATCCCCTAGGAAGACCTGATCGCCGTAAGTAGTTCCGGCGTAGAGAACTGTAGAACAGCCTATAGTGTAACCCATCCCCATCTTCAGCGGTGGTAAATCCGCTTGGGTCTTCACCGTACTGGTAGCTGCTGCTTTGGGAAAACGTCCTACGGAGGCACTGCTGCCGATAAAGCCATCCTCACCGAGCTCCGTTTGCGGATAGATTGAGGTATGCTCTCCTATGCGAGTGCGTGCCCCGATACGAGCTCCAGAGCCCATGCTCACATGGGCGGCCAGTTGGCACCCTTCTCCGATAGTGACACCGGCAGCAACCGTCACGTGATGGCCTAGGGTAGAACCTGCGCCAATCGTTGCTCCTTCTTCGATGACACAGCCCACCCCTAGGGTAACATTCTCACCGAGGGTAACATTCCCTTGAATCACACAGAAAGGTGATATTGTTACGCTGCCAGGAACGATCGCTAAGGGGTCGATATAGACGGAGGGTTTGTTAGCTTGATCTTGCATATGTGCGACCTCGTTTCTAGAGACTTTAAAGCACGTAAAAGTAGTTTTTGGAGAGTTGGTCAGAGATATTTCTACTCCTATAAAAACTGCAAAAACAACTCATTAAGACCTGTAAGAGTAGCTTCTCGCACAGAAGCGAACGATTTTAGCGGAAGGGCGGTCGGGCAAATGATGCTTCAACGGCATAGGATTGCCACCGGTTCACATCAGGTATTACCCTGAGGTTTGGCAAATCCTGCGGTTGAAGCGAGTTCGCCAGCCCCGTAGCTACTGAGTGAGTGTTGTGCGAGAAGCTACACGACCCGAGCTAAAGGCTGTTAAGAGCTACTCCTCGACCGGAAACACCACCGGCTCCTTCGTCTCTTGACATTTATATATGGCTAAAATAATCTCCAGAGCCTTGCGCCCCTCTTCTCCAGGAATGGCCGGAGTGCGATCCTCATGGATAGAGTCAATCATATCCTTGATTACTTCCCGATGGCCAAAGCCATAGACATTGGGGGGATCATTTTCCTGACCGGCGAAAATCTTCTTTTTCTCCTCTTCGTTGTCGGAGAACTCCCAAGCCTCAACACGGTTCACGGCGATTCCGCCGATGATGACTGAGCCGGTCTCCCCGAAGACGTTCAGAGTTTCTTCGATGTTTTTGGGATATATGGTAGAAGCCGCTTCGATCACACCGAGGGCTCCGCTCTTAAACTTGATAACTGCGACTCCCACATCCTCCATCTCGATCTTGCGCAGAGCTGTGCGGGTATAGCCGAAGACCGATTCAACAGGCCCAAAGGTCCATTGGAGTAGGTCAATATTGTGGATGGACTGATTCATCAGAACTCCGCCATCTTGAAGCTTGGTACCCCGCCAAGGGGCCTGAGAATAGTAGGCATCATTGCGGTTCCAGCGCACGCTGGCTTGTCCGTGGGTGAGTTTGCCAAAGCGGCCCTCTTCTAGGGCTTGGCGCATGAGCTTAATGGATTTATTGTAACGGTTTTGGTGGATTACCGAGAGCTTGACGCCTGCTTCGTGACAGGTACGAATGAGCTCATCGGCACTGGCTAAGGTCATAGCCATGGGTTTTTCGACCATGACGTGTTTACCGGCTTTCGCACAGATGATGCCGATAGGAGCATGAAGATCTGATTCCGTGGCGATGGTCACCACATCAATCTCTTCCTTTTCAAGCATTTCTTCATAAAAGAGATAGGGTTTCGCTCCGTATTTATCTGCAAAGGCTTGGGCCTTCTCCGGAACAATATCACAAACGGCTACGAGCTCTGCTTCTTCAAGAGCTAAGATTGACTCCGCATGTTTGGGGGCGATGCGTCCACAGCCGATGATGGCAAAGCGCATCTTCTTTTGCTTATCCATGATTCCACTCCTTGCTATTTGAAAACTGGGGACAGGTCCCTGTTTTCAAAAAATGAAAACTGGGACCTGTCCCCTTGATTCACTTGGGGACCTGACTATAGTTTAACGATTTTCTCGCGGTTGGTTTCGACATTTTTGGTGGCGTTACGGGTATCGACGACGAGGTTAGCTTTGTCGACGATGCGGTCGTAATCGATGCTGCTGTGGTCGGTAAGGATGAGGACGCAATCAGCAGCTGCTAGGGCCTCGTCAGTGAGCTCGATGCTATCTAAATGCATGGTGGAGCCGCCATGGGGTTCGATGACCGGAATATAGGGGTCATGGTAACTGATATTGGCACCGTTCTTACGAAGGAGCTCCATGATTTTGAGAGCTGGCGATTCACGAACATCGTCGATATCCTTTTTATAAGCTACACCAAGGATCAGAACCTTGGCATCCTTTAGGCTCTTATTCTCGCCGTTGAGGGCACGGATCACTTTATTGATGACATGATAGGAAACTTCCACATTGATCTCTCCCGCTAGCTCGATGAAGCGGGTATGGAAGTCGTATTCACGGGCTTTCCAGGTCAGATAGAAGGGATCAATGGGGATGCAGTGACCGCCGACCCCGGGACCGGGCCAGAAGGTTTGGATGCCGAAGGGTTTGGTTCCAGCGGCTTCCACCACTTCCCAAATATCGATGCCCATGCGATCGCAAAGGAGCATCAGTTCATTCACTAAGGCAATATTGACGGCCCGATAGGTATTTTCAAAGACCTTAGTCAACTCTGCCGCCGCAGGGCTGGAGACGGGCACTACATTGACAATCGTTTGGTTATAGAAGGTATAGGCCACTTCCAGACACACCGGGGTCATGCCTCCCACAACCTTGGAGGTATTGTTGGTGGTAAAGCGTTTGTTACCTGGGTCAACCCGTTCCGGTGAAAAGGCTAAGAAAAAGTCCTTGCCTACCTTCAGCCCGCTTGCTTCCAGCATGGGTAAAATCACTTCTTCAGTGGTTCCTGGGTAGGTGGTGCTTTCTAGAGTGACCAACTGCCCTGGCTTCAAATATTTAGCGATTTGTTCGGAGCTGGCTCGAATATAGGAAATGTCCGGATCCCGAGTAACGGTCAGGGGGGTCGGCACGCAGATGACAACCACATCACACTCGGTCAGTCTGGCATAATCTGTGGTAGCCGTAATCTTACCCTTTTGGGTTAAGGCTTGGAGTTCTTCATCCTTAACGTCCCCGATATAATTGTCACCGGCATTGACTTTGGCTACCCGAGCAGCGTTAATATCGAAGCCGATAACCGGAAAGCCTACTTTACCCTTCTCGACTGCTAAGGGGAGTCCCACATAACCAAGACCGATGACACCAACCGTTGCTGTATGGTCGAGGATTTTTTTCTTAAGGCTTTGTGCTAAAACATCTTCGCTGGTAATGACTTCTTTCATACGTAACATGGAATATTTCCCCCTTATTGATTGGCAACTGCTTTGGAAGCTTGCTTTCTAAATGTAGGCACCACGGATTGTAACTGAGCGATAACTTCTTCCCGTGTAAGGTAAGAGCCGCGTTCCCGGATAAGGTGAATGAGCTCCTCCAGCTGCGAAACATTAATGTTGTTGGGTTTGGCTACAAAAATCCGTTTATGTTTCGTCGCGGAAGTTCCTTCTTCAGCGGTTAGGAGTTCTTCATAGAGCTTCTCACCGGGACGCATCCCGGTAAACTTGATTTTAATATCCACATCGGGCTCAAATCCCGAGAGGCTAATGAGATCGCGGGCCAAATCCAAAATCTTCACGGGCTGACCCATGTCGAGAATGAAAATCTCGCCCCCTTCAGCCATGGAGCCGGCTTGGATGACCAACTGGGAGGCCTCGGGTATGGTCATAAAGAAACGCACCATGTCGGGGTGGGTCACGGTGACCGGACCCCCTTTGGCGATCTGTCGTTTAAAGGTGGGGATGACACTGCCGCGACTGCCTAGCACATTGCCAAAGCGTACCGCTACAAACTTGGTCTCGGAACGCTTGTCCATGCTTTGAATAACCATCTCGGCCACCCGTTTGGTGGTTCCCATGATACTGGTGGGGTTGACGGCCTTATCGGTGGAAATCAGGACGAAGGTCTTAACCTTCGCTTCATCCGCGGCTTCTGTAAGGTTGCTGGTACCCATCACATTGTTCTTTAAAGCTTCTTCCGGGTTCTTTTCCATCAACGGGACATGTTTATGGGCTGCCGCATGAAATACCACCCCGGGCTTGTAACGTTGGAAGACAATATGGACCTTATCGCGGTCCTTAACATCCAAAATCTCAGTGGCCACATCAAGAGTGGGGTTATCAACGCGAAGCTCTTGTTCAATATCAAAGACGCTATTCTCACCATGCCCGACCACTACTAGCTTGGCGGGGTTAAAGCGGGCGACTTGGCGACAAAGCTCAGAGCCGATGGAGCCGCCACCGCCGGTGATAAGGACCACCTCTCCAGTCAGATAGCCGGCGACATCTTCAAGATTCACACTAACGGGTTCACGACCCAATAAGTCTTCGACCTGAACTTCACGGATCTCGTTGGTATCTAATTGACCGCTAACCATATCGAAAACTCCGGGCATAATTTTGAGATCCACCCCGGTCTTTTCACAGATGCCCACGATTTCCCGGATAACCTCTCCGGAGGCCGAAGGCATAGCAATAATAATCTTATCAATATTATGGTTCTTGACCACTCGAGGAATGTCCTTGCGAGTCCCTAAGACAGGGATCCCCATAAGCTGTAGTCTTTGCTTTCTGACAGCATCGTCGATATAGCCCACCGGACGACCTTCCCGATAGTTCTTGTTTTTTAACTCCCGGGCGGCCATGACACCAGCGTCCCCGGCACCGATAATCAGGACTTGGTTCTGGGAACCGGGCACATGTTGGGTAAAGATATTATCTTGGAAAATTCTCCAGATGAACCGGGATCCTCCGATTAAAAAGAGGGTGGTAAACCAGAGTAGCGCCGATACAGAGTGGGGAAAACGCAAGGGTGCAAGGAAATACACCAGGGCCACTGTTCCGGCCGTTCCCACCGTCACTGCAAAGATAATCGATACGAGCTCGCCGATACTGGCATATTGCCAGAGCTTGTTGTATAAGCCAAAGATATAGAACACCGCCAAGTAGACCAGGGTGGCCGTCCAGGCGGAATGGGTCAGGGTCAAGAGATACTCTTCCGGTATCTTGCCATTGCCCTCAAAGCCAAAACGAATATAAAAGCTTAAAAACGCTGCGAGATTCACCAACACAGCGTCAATAGCCATATGTAACAGAGTCCTTCTACGCCATATCATGGTAAAGTTATCCCTTCCTTAGTCTCTCAGGGAGATGGGTAAAATCCCTTTATTTGTTTATTTGCAGATATTTGCACCGTTCTTCAGTTTACTATAATTTCTGCCATTTTACAACCAGATATACTTGCCGAGCATGAAGCTACAAGTATGGATGCGTGATATTTTTTATGAAGCTTCTTCCTGGATCACTCTTCTTTAAGTCCCCAAAAGCACCTTTAATTCCTGGACCCTTTCACTTGATATTGCTCCGTTCCCCCCAAAAATATACTGCTTGGCTTCGGGATTGTAGGGATGTTGGGCAATCGTCTCCTTGAGTCTTGGGTAGGCTTCGATGGGGCCTTGAGGAATGAGGATGACCTTCGAATTGAGGCGAACAGCCAGAGCGGCTCCGGTTAAGGCATCGGGGAAATCCTGCCCGGTAGCAAAGGCTAAGCCCTGACCTTCCCCGGCAAAGGCTGCTGCCACAGCGGCCATGGTATCGTACCTTGATGCACCGGATAAGCGCTCAATCACCGGGCCGGCTAGCTTGAGCTGTTCTTGGAGATCGGTAGCAACTGCCGGTGCAATGACTCCTTCACCGCCGATGAGATAGATTTTTTTGGGATTTAAAGCTTTTAAGGCTGTCCACGTTTCCTGAGGCAGCGCTCCCGACTCCGTCAAAAGAATCGGCATCTGCTTGATACCGGCAATAGAGGCAATGCTCAGAGCATCGGGGAAGTTGAGACCTGTAACAATGGCTACAGCCTCTTCAGAGTGGTTTGGGTCGGTCAGTATATCTCGAGAAAGCCCTGCGGTCTCTAGGGCGATGGCCGCTGCTGTCTCATAGCGATTCAATCCGTTGATCCGTTGTAATCCTTCGCCACTCCAGCCTAAGCTCTCCAGCTTCGCTGCCACTTGGGGACCGAGGGCCCCTTCTCCTCCTAGCAAAAGAACTCGATCAGGGTTTAAAATCTTCAAGGCCTGTTCCACTTCACTATTCAAGGCTTCGCCGGAGGTGAGGAGAATGGGTGCATCGTAACGCGCCGCCAAGGGCACCCCGGCCAAGGCATCGGGGAAACGATCGGCGCGAGCCAGGATCACAGTCTCCGCTCCAGTCGGCCAGCCTTCCAGGGCTTGCTGCACAGCAGTTTCAAGGCGTAGAAATTCAATGGTTTGAGGTTCTTGGGGAGGGTTTAGGTCCGGCACTCCTCCCCGGCTCGGTGGGTATACGGGGACTGTCGGTATCTCAGGGCTTACCACCACCGCCAAATCTCCGTAATGAATGGGTTCGGGGGTTGCCCAAGCAACGGTTTTAAGAGGGAGCCCCGTTGCTGGTAAGGACTCTGCAGGAATCCGGGTGATTCCAACCGGCTCAATATACTGGGCCAAAAAACCCTCAGGATGTGCGATAAGATTGAAGACCTTCTCCTGATAAGTCAGGGTTGAAGGGTCGCAGACATTGGGGTTGTTTTTATCGGTCCAGACGTTATAGGCCCAGAGAGCAAAATACCAGTTCTCCAGTTTATTGCGATCTCCATCCCCAATGGTCGGGGTGAATCCCCATTTTTCATTAAGTAGATCGGCACCCCTGCGAATGTTAAAGCCGATATCGGTTTTGAGCTTCTCGATAGTTTCCAGATCATTATCGTTATAGGTAGCCACCTGCATGATTCCGATAGCGGGATGGACCGGTCTGGACACAATAGCCTCTCCCAGCTTATCAAATTGACGCCATGAGCTTTCCTTAAAGGCAATGGCCTTCAGAATAGCGCTGGGGATTCCTTTTTCCTTGGCGACCTCTTCAAGCAATTGGTTAATCTCATCATACGATGGATTCACAAAGGTATTCGCTGCAACTTGGGTACTGCTCCCTTGATAGGTAGGAGCAGCCTGAAGCAAGGCGGGTTGTCCAAGGGTGGAGGTTGTTAACAAGGCACAAACCATTACACACGATAAAGCATGACGACGGATCACGTTATCTCCTCCTAATTCGTGTCGATTCGTACTTATTTCAACATATTCCCCTGTGTTTCCTTCCTTAAAGACCCCGATATAGAGAATAAATAAAATAAAAAATCACCCTCCCTAATCGGGAAGGTGCCACAGATATGAAAATCATCGATAATGTTAAAAAGGACATCCGTAGATGTCCTAATGGGTTCCTTCTATGCTTTAATTAGGGAAGCATTGTTTCTCCGGCCGTTAACCAACGGTCATTATTCTTGACCATATTGACGCGAACCTTGACTTGGTGTTCTGTGTTTCCACCCATAGCTACTTGGTTGCCGATATCATAGTCCTTGGCAATATAACTATAGTAAGCGGTAAGAGTAGCCGAGGTCGCCGTGGCTGCCTCGATAGTGACACTGTCAAAACGGATATCGCTCACTTCGATTCCCACCCCTTGCGCAATAAATCGCTCCGCTTGGCGGGCATGTTTTTCGAAAAGTTCGCCAGTGTAGGCCTCACTGATTTGGGCACGGAAGCTTACCATATCGGTGGATTTCCATGCTTCGAACAAGCTGGCCAGATTGAGTTTATAATCAGAAATAATGAGTTCTGCTAATTCAGTGGGTATATTCTTGGGAGTACTCGTCGTGTTGGGGGTGTTGGGGGTGTTGGGGGTGTTGGGGTCATGGGTATCAACAACCTCCGTTGGATCAAGATTCTCTAGTTCAGGATCAGCTGACAACATCCCGCCCGTCGCTACCGGGTCGTTGGGATCGAGTGGATACCCTGTATCGCCTGGCGCCATCACCCCTAGCTCTGAAGGATTGATGAGGTCGGCGGGTTCAAGATCTTTATTCTCCCAGAAAGCAAGTCGTGGATTGCCATCAGCCGGTGTCGTCGCCAGTGCGTAGCCCACGATCCCGATCACTAAACCGACCCCAAGTGCTATTGAGCCAATCAATACATACATCTTACGCATAAATAAAATCTCCTTTTCCTGGATTCTACTCATAGCTTGACCAGGGAAAAGAGATTTTAGACACAAGCCCCTAATTTTTTTCTTGAACCTGACCCCTTGCTTCACTTGATTGTTGCTATCCTACTATTTTTCTGTGGACTATATAGGAATAGGCCATGGGTACGATTGCTATGAGAGCCATAACGATTCCAAAGAGGGTGGCCGTCCAGCTTGGCGGCGCAAATCCTGTCAGACACATGATGATTCCGCCCACAATCCAGATGGGTCCAGCAAAACGATGGGTTTTTAACCAGACTTCTTCATTGGCTAAGGTCCAAGGGGTCCGAATGCCAAAGGTATAGTTGTACTTGATCTTCCCGAAATAATTCCCCATAAGGATGAAGAGGACGCCAATGCCGGAGAAATACCACCGGGGTAAGGTTTCGAGGTAACCCAGAGCTATAGCGATGGTTCCCCAGTACATGAAGGATAGGAACACGACCAAGGTTAGACCGACAATCCAAAAGACTCGGCCCATCTGTTGGTAATTAGCCCGTTTCGGATCAATCTTGGGGAGTGCCCAGAACAGAAGATAAACTCCCAAGATCAGCAGCGGAAAGAGATAGGCTCCCCAAAAAGCGTTTGTATATCCATCCACCTGCCCTTGGATGTTCCAATGGGAGGGGACTTGATCCGGCAACTTGGGGTGGGCCCATACACCGACAATGATATTTATGAGCACAAAAAGGCCGGATAGGATTTTTGCAATTCTACCGCCTCTGTTTTGATTGATATTTTCCACAGGTTTTCCTCCTCTGTATAATAGGGTAGGTTACTATCTTAACGAGTTCTTTTTAATTCTTAGCCTGATTATTTGCTTTTATTCGTCTTTGGTGGTGCTTCCTCAGAATCTTCCTCAGCTTGATGAAAATCCAGCTCATCGGGCTGCTTCCCAGTAAATTCTAAAAACCAGCCCATAATCCCCTCAAATACGGAGGTATTCAAGGTATAGACGATCGTTTGTCCTTGCCTACGATCACTGATAAGATCCGCTTGCTTCAACATATTCAAATGATGAGATATGCTGGGCTTGGTCATGTCAAAGTGATCGGCTATTTCTCCTGCGTTCAAATCTCTGGCATGCAAAAGCTTGAGAATCTGACGTCGCGTCTTATCCGAGAGTGCCTTAAACGTCTCATTGAGTGGAGACATGGAATCCCCCCTTTATTTAGTCTAGTTAGATGTTTAGATAATTATCTAATACTCTAATATTAGTTTACCTTATCTTTGGTTATTCGTCAACCAAAAGACGCTACTTCACGCATGGCTGAAAAGCGAATACACAAAAAAAGATCTGACCCCGCTGGTCAGATCTTTTTCATTAAAGCGCGCATTTATCATAGCTTCACCTGAAGCGAATCTACTTCACCGCTTCAACCTCTCTGTCATTTTGAGACTCTCGGCTTTAAGCGCTTAAAGCCGCCCTCACCCGACTCCATCGATTTTTCGCACACGTTTTTTCGCCTGTTCTTCACGCCGGCTGGTGCGTAGGCCGTTACTTTTAGAATAGGCTCAGTATCAATTTAATCAGAATTAATCTGAGCGCCGTAACCCGTATAGGGTTCCCTTCATACGTTTCCCGTACTTCTCAAGCAATATTCAGTTGTCAGTCGTCCCCTTAAATTGATCTCTATCTCATGCATAATTGCTCTCCAGTGAATCGAACGGTCCTCTGCCCGTCACGGTGTTGCATTCAAACCTTCGTGGAAACTCAGCCGCGTTTGCTATCCTAATCCTTGCTTTAACTATAGTGCATCTCGTTCCTGTAGCTGTTATAAAAGCTGAATACTCTACCGTTTCGTAGCAAATGGGGTGGCCCCGTAAATCTTCGCACTTTGATCATCACGCAAGAGATGAGCGTCCAAATCATGAAGCTCCTGATGGAATTGCTCGATGCGGACTTTGTCTTTCGCATTAAACGCATCAGCGCCACGATTCAATAAGGCACTCACGTATTCTTTAAATTGTGCCGCTTGATTCGGTTCGTTCTTTAGTCGTTGATCCCACAGTGATTTGTGGAAAACGATGTAGCGTTTAATGTCATCTTCGTTCATCTGCGGACCGGAATTCGGTCCGTATAAATATCCATCCACATATTGATGGATATTCCAAGCCGCACCAAACACAAGATTTTGGGCATCTTGACTCAAACCATTCTCGCTAAAAAAGCCGGCGACAGATGGGGCTAAATTGATGTCCTTTGTATCGGGCTCTTTATATTTCTGTGGCCCTGAGACATCTCCCTGTGGAGTGGCATTAATTCCCGGTGGATCAGTCACAGTGACTGCAGGGCTTACCCCAGAGGTTTCCCCGGGTGGACTCTCAGTTGTACTGGGATCCTGAGGGTTCGCGCCTTCAACAGGTGGTGTCTGAATAACGACAGAGTCTCTTTCAGGCGCTGCCTTATTCATAAAGACCTTCCAGGCACTCGGTCCATAGATCCCGCCGACAACCACCGCACCGGCCAATACGAGGGTTCCCGCCAGAGATAGGACCTTCTTTTTGTCGAACTCCATGAATCTCCCTCCTTTATCAAGTAATCAATAGCTCTCTAATATATTACCAATTTTTAGGAGGAAAACCTGTCGCTTTTCCTGCATGTCTCTACCCTTTTTCCGCCCTCAGCTTGTCCGATCTGTCAGGAGTTTACTCTTTGATACAAACATTCGCGAAATAATAACAGCAAACCCCAGATGAAAAATAAAAAGACAGGCACCCGTTCTCTAATGAAAACAGGGACCTGTCCCCTTGCTTCACTTCTTTACTTGATAAGCTGTTTCAGGTAGTGCATGAGGGGTTCGGAGAGATCCTCCCGACGGAGGGCATATTCGATGGTGGCTTGAACGAAGCCTAGCTTGTCTCCCACATCGTAGCGCTGGCCATCGAATTGATAGGCAAGAATCTCTTGGGATTTCGCCAGTTCCTTTAGTCCATCGGTCAGTTGAATTTCTCCCCCCTTGCCGGGAGCGACGTTCTCGAGGATGTCAAAAATCTCGGGGTTAAGGATGTAGCGGCCCATAATGGCTAGGCGGGAGCTCGGGGCATCTTCAGGGCGGGGTTTTTCCACCAAATCCAGGGCCCGATAAAGACTCTCGTCAAAAGGAACGGCGTCAACAATCCCGTACTTTGAGGTATCTTCAAGGGGGACTTGCTGTACTCCTACAATGCTGGCACCATGTCGTTCGTAAACTTGGATCATTTGTTTCAGACAGGGCACTTCCGAATGGATGATATCATCACCTAGGAGCACCGCGAAGGGTTCATCCCCGATGAATTTCCTCGCACTGTAGATTGCATGACCTAGACCCAAGGCTTCTTTTTGACGCACATAGTAGATATCCACCAGTTGCGCGATATCTTGGACCATGCCTAAGAGCTCGTTTTTATCGCTCTTTTGCAAAAAGGTCTCTAGCTCAATAGAACGGTCGAAATGATCCTCAATGGCCCTCTTATTGCGTCCGGTGACGATAATAATATCTTCGATTCCTGAATTAACAGCTTCTTCAACGATGTATTGAATAGTTGGTTTATCCACGATAGGCAGCATCTCTTTGGGTTGAGCCTTCGTTGCTGGCAAAAAACGTGTGCCTAACCCTGCTGCCGGAATGATGGCCTTCTTGATTCTTCGCATACTCAATCCCCTCTAATCCTTCCTAAGACGAAGCTCTCTAAATAGATAAGGTTATGTATAGTATAACTATATTATAATGCCTTGTATATCTTTTCCAGTCGTTCCTTAGCGAATACCCTATTCCCTATAGTCGTCGGATAAAGATAGGGACCGGTTTCTTTGACGACTTCCTCGTTCAAAACCAGTCCCCAATTCCTTATTTTTTTGCTTGTAGCGGTTTTTCCAAGACTTCATCGATAAGACCGTAGGTCTTCGCTTCTTCAGCGGTCATGTAGCGATCACGGTCTGTATCCGCTTCAATCTGTTCGAACGCTTGGCCCGTACGTTCAGCCAAAATGCGATTCATCCGTTCTTTGATACGGAGTAAATGCTTGGCATGAATTTCGATTTCGGTAGCTTGACCGGAAATGCCCCCGCCACCAATCAATGGCTGATGGATGAGTATTTCTGCATTGGGAAGTGCTGTCCGTTTTCCTTTTGCTCCGGCTGTTAAGAGGAAGGCTCCCATACTGGCTGCCAATCCGACGCAGATGGTATGCACATCCGGACGAATGTATTGCATGGTATCATAAATAGCCATGCCGGCTGAGATGGATCCACCGGGACTATTAATGTATAAGAAAATATCCTTTTCCGGATCTTCAGCTTCTAAGAACAGCAGTTGAGCGACAATCACATTGGCCACATCGTCGCTGACCGGTCCACCCAAAAAGATAATCCGATCCTTAAGCAGCCGGGAATAAATATCGTAGGAACGCTCTCCACGATTGGTTTGTTCAATAACCATAGGTACCAAATAGCTCATTATGAATCCCCCTTGTATTCTTTATCCGATTTTTTTGTCTCAGTCTATCCTGTCCTGATATTCTTATTTTAGTATAAAGGTCAAATAAGGTCAAATAAAAAATACCGACAAATTATTAATCATAATGAGTTTATAGAGCATCGGCTAACTGTGTCAATTGCTGCCCCACCTTTTTAACTCCTTCGACCATTTCCGAAATGTCTTGAGTATGTTTGGCTTGCTCGAGGTTGATTTTGCCGCTCTCGGTCACGCCCTCGGTGACTGACTCGATGGTATCTTGGAAGTTCTGAAGAAGCATCTGGATATCATTAGCTGAACGGTTGCTGTCTTCGGCCAGCTTGCGGACCTCTCCCGCTACGACTTGGAAGCCTCGTCCGTGTTCTCCCGCTCGGGAAGCTTCAATGGCCGCATTCAAGCCGAGAAGGTTCGTCTGCTTGGATACGCGGCGGATAAATTCCAGAATCTCTTCCGTTGCTTTAACCTGTTCATATCCCTGCTGAGCTTTCGTGGAGACAGATTGGCTGATGGAGGCCACTTCCTGTGAAGAAGCGACCATTTCCTCAATAGCTGTCGCAGCTTGACCCAAGGCAGCGGTCAGACTATGGACTTGATCGCGAAGGGTTTGTTTGACTTCATCTTCTCTGAGGGTCTTAATGACCATTCCTGCAGCGACCTTAGCGATGGGTGTAACAATGGCTAAGGGGCCGGCAATACCGAAACTACCTATCTTCTCTCTATTCACCTTGATGGCAAGGCTGTAGCCTTCCTTCATGGTTCCCCCGGATTTCTCAGCATCTTCGGCAGTAATGACAGCTACCTCTTGGTTGCTCGTAAGAATTCTTTGACTTCCGCTATGAGCCACACCAAGTCGTGTCTTCGCCGAATCACCAATAATCCGCGCTGATTTATCACAGACAATACTATGATACCCACATTGCTCATAAATAAAGTCAACAATTTCATTAGCGATAACCGCTGTTAAATCCATGTCTTCACTCCTTCATAGTATTACCAGTATGTAAAATAAAACTACAACCAGCTCATAAAATCATAATTGCTTTATTTCTACAAGAATAAGAGTTTTTCCTCTTAATTAGCAATACTTTGTTATTTTATGGGGGTAGGTGTGTAATTCACATAAATGGAGCAGTGCAAACTTGCGTTTGCACTGCTCTTTCTTCGCTCAGGATTGCTTAGCCATTTCCTTGTTTGCACATGTTATGGTTAGGTGCTTATCTTTTTCCTGCTTCATAGGATTCAGCGAGGATTTGCACGGTATGCATGACATTTTCAGTTATGCCTGCGTTCATGACGCCGCTGGTCAGCTGTAAGCGACACGCGGGACAACCGGTGACTACGGTATCGGCATGAGTTTGCGCAATATCCGCGGTTTTCTTTTCGCCGATCTGACCGGACAGATCCGGGTGCACCAAGTAGAAGGATCCGGCCATTCCACAGCAACGATCTGGTTTCTTCATTTCAATAAATTCAAGATCGGGAATGGATCTGAGGATATCACGGGGTTCTTTATTGATTCCTTGTCCACGGTTTAAGTGACAAGGATCGTGATAGGTTACTTTACGCTTCACAGGTCCCAGACCTTCTTTTTTGAAGGGTACCTTATGAATGAGGAATTCAGCGATATCATAGGTCCGTGCTGCCCATTTGTCGGCTAAGGCTTTCATTTCCGGCTCATCGTCGAAAAGCTGTGGGAAAGTGTGTTTCCAAGCTTCGCCGCAGGATGAACAGTTGGAGATGATGACGTCGGGATTCAGTTTCTCGAAAGCTCGCAGGTTGCGTCGCCCGCATTCCTTAGCTGACTCCACATCGCCATTGACGGCAGCAGGAGTTCCGCAACAGCCTTGATCCTTAGGAACGACGATTTCACAGTCGTTTTCTTTGAGGACTGCGACAACCGCTTTACCCATATCGGTATAGAAATAGTTGGTCATGCAGCCAATATAGTAACCTACCCTCATTTTGGGGTTTTCGACTTTAGTGACTTCAGGCAGTTCATCTTTTAAGGGACGAGGTGCCAGATTCGGCAAGATATTTTCTTTACCAAGACCGATATTGATGCGCAGACGCGCGCCTTTATCGCTGCCATGGACACGTTTCATAACTAGCCCTTGGAAGGTACTGCCAACTTTCATGCCAAAGTCAAAGAGTCGATAGGCTTTGATCGTGTTGAAAGCAATTTTCTTAATCGGATGTAAGCCCTTTTTACGAACAGCTTCGGCCCGAGCGGCCAAAATAATTTTGTCAAAACGGACTCCACAAGGACAAATCTTATTGCACGCCATACAGGTGGTACAGAGGGATAAACGATCAGCGATTCCTTCCGTGAGATCAACTTCGCCACTCATGACCATCTGAATCAAGCTGATTTTACCCCGGGCCACCGAGACTTCGCGGCGGTTTTCTTTATAGATAGGGCAAACCTCTTGACAGTTTCCGCATTTCATACATTTACTTAATTCGTCTTGGATGGAGTCAAGTGAACTGAATATACTCACCTTAGTCCCTCCTCACCATTTTGCCAGGGTTGATACGATAATCTGGGTCGCAGGCTTCTTTTATATCCCGGAGGAGTTTTACTCCAGCTTCCCCAAACTCTAATGGTAAAAATTTAGCTTTAGCCATGCCGATCCCGTGCTCTCCGGAGAGAGTACCACCGAAGGATACAGCCACTTGGAAGATTTCTTCGACTGCCTTTTCTACACGTTCCATTTCTTCCTTGTTATTTTCATCGGTTAAAATGGTGGGATGCAGATTACCATCCCCTGCGTGTCCGAAGGTTCCGATGAGCAAGTCGTATTTGTCAGCGATACGACGAATCTCCTTGATCATATGCGGAATCTTACTGCGGGGTACGGTAGCATCTTCTAATACGGTGGTGGGTCGGCGTTGGGCAAGTGCCGGGAGGGCCTGACGACGAGCAAACCAAATCTTATCCCGTTCTTCGTCGGTCTTAGCGATATTGACTTCTATAGCACCCTGCTCTTTAAGAATCTTCTCTACTAGGGCAGCTTCACGCTCCACTGCTTCTATATAACCATCCACTTCACAGAGCAGAATCGCTTCAGCATCGACGGGAAGCCCGGCATGGGTGAAGTTTTCCACGGTGCGAATGGTGATATTGTCCATAATTTCTAGGGTTGCCGGAATAACCTTGTTGCGAATAATCGCTGAGATCGCATTACCGGCTTTATCGATATCATCGAATACTCCGAGGAGGGCTTTTCTGGATTCCGGTACGGGGTTTAGTTTAACAAGGATCTCTGTAATAATACCTAGGGTGCCTTCCGCACCTGTGAATAAGGCGGTCAGATCATATCCGGTCACATTCTTCACAGTTTTGCCGCCCCATTTAATGATATCTCCGTTGGCACGGACTAGCTTCATACCCATGACATAGTGTTTCGTCACACCGTACTTCAGTCCACGTAAGCCGCCGGAGGACTCGGAAACTGAGCCACCCATGGTTGCAGTGTTCACTGTACCTGGATCGGGAGGATAAAATAGACCATGCTCCATAGCGGCATTGTTCAAATCAGCGATAATGACACCGGGTTGTACCGATGCTGTGAGGTTCTCATCATCTACTTCTAAGATTTTGTTCATATGCAACATGGACATGACGATGCCCTTTTCGATGGGGATAGTCCCACCGCTGAGATTTGTGGCTGACCCACGAGGATAAACAGGCAGATTGTATTTCGCAGAGATCTTCATAACTTCAGAGACCTGCTCGGTGGTCTGGGGGGTGATGAATACATCCGGAGTTTGACGGGGCATTGCTGCAGTCGCGTCGTAGGAGTATGTCAAAAGTTCTTCATGTTCCGTGATGACATGTTCTTTTCCCAAAACCTGGATGAGTTCATTCAAAGCTTCCGCTTTTAACATAGCATTAAATCCTCCTTAAAAATGACCTTAGTGGTCTGACCATCCTATGATAGGTTAAGTACTTACTGTAGTTTATTCGCTCTAATTAGATAGATTCCTACTTTGCGAAAAAAAGAACTTTTTGGATTAGCGAAAACTTTCAGATTTTCGGATTTTATTTAGTTCGCGTTTTCACTAGTTACTTCTTCACCTTTTGTGGTATACTTTTAAAATAAGTAAGAATTATACAAAAGATAGAGGACTCTGCGGAAACATGATCACGATTACGGAAGCGAATACGCAGGTTATGACTTTATGCACTCTGATGACACGACGCACTCTTTTGAATTTGTGAGGTAGAAAGATGGATATTCGACCCATTAAGAGTAAACGCACCACGGAAATCATTTTAGAGCAGATTAAGGGCCTAATTGTGAAGGGGGAACTCTGTGCCGGTGATCGCCTTCTTACCGAGAACGAGCTTGCTGAGCGCTTCGAAGTCTCGCGCACCTCAGTACGCGAAGCATTAGCTGCTCTTAGCTTAACCGGTATTCTAGAGATTCGCCAAGGCGGGGGCATTTTTGTGAAAGCTAATGCTTCCAACGCCATTATTGAACCCCTGACTTTTATTCTCCTTTTGGAAAAAGATAAACTGCAGAATATTCTCGAGGTTCGTAAGGCTTTAGAGGTGGAAGCTGCCGGTTTAGCGGCTCAGCGCCGCAAGGAAGAGGACCTAGCTATTCTCAAAGAACTCATCGAACAGATGGAGGCGGACCTGCCTGAAGCCAAAAATAGTGAAGCACTTGATCTCAAATTCCATCTGACCTTAGCCAAGGCCACCGATAATCCCCTTCTCGATCGAATGATGAATACTGTACAGGAGATTATGGGGCAGACGTTGCAAGTGACTCGTGCTCTGTGGATGTCGGCTACAGCGGGAACTACCGCTCGTCTCTTAGAGGATCACCGCAGTATCTATGAGACGATTCGTGATCAGAATGCTGATCTGGCTCGCCGCTTGACCTATGAGCATCTGCGGAAGGTTGAGATGGAGTTTAGTAAGTATAAGGATGAGGATGAGGAATAACAGAATAAATGAAAGTAAAGATAACGGTTTTGAAGACCGTTAGTGTAGGCCCTTTTCGCGAATGAATAATGGGAATGAAAAAAGGGGGCAGGTACCGATTCTCAGATGAATCAAGGTACCTGTCCCCTTTTTTACTTTTATGCTTGAACTTCAGTCGGCATAGAGGGTACGCCTTTCGCTTTGCGTTTGCCTTTGCGTTTTAAGAAGTTTTTGAAGTCGTCGTTCATGGTGTAGATTACTGGCACGAGAATGAGTGTTGAGACAGTGGATAGGGTTAGACCAAAGACTACCACAACGGCCATGGGTGCCATGGTCTCTGAGCCCTCTCCCATGCCTAGGGCCATAGGTATCAGGCCTAGAGCTGTGGTCAATGAGGTCATGATGATGGGACGCAAACGAACAGGACCGGCGTTTTCAATGGCTTCTTCGCGAGTATCGCCCATCTCTAGGCGTTTGTTGATATAGTCCACTAGAACGATGGCATTACTGACCACGATACCCGTCAAAAGAATGAGCCCGATAAAGGCTGGAACGCTGATTGAGCTACCGGTAATAAAGAGTCCGAGCATTCCTCCTGAGAAGCCCATGGGTAGGGAGAAAATAATCGTAAAGGGATGGATCAAGGACTCAAACTGGGCGGCCAGAATCATGTAGACGAGGACAATAGCCAGGACTAGAGCCATAGCTAAATCTGCGAAGGATTGCATCATCTCTTCGTTTTCTCCGCCCATTTCATAGACATAGCCATTGGGAAGTTGGTAGCCATCCAGCTTAGTTTGAATAGCGCTGGTGATACCAGCCAAATCGCTACCTACAATATCACTGGTGACTCGCACGACACGAGCTTGGTCTTCCCGTTCAATAGCCGTGGGTCCGCGTTCGATGCTGACTTCAGCAATCTGGCTTAAGGGTACGCTAATACCCAGAGGGGTTGTAATAGGCGTTTGCTCTAAGTTGGCAATGGACTGTTTGAAGGTCTCATCGCCTGAGATGACGACGTTAATTTCTTTTCCTTCGTAGCGATATTGGGTAGCCGTAGTTCCCGAGAGGGTCCCTTTTAGTCCGTTGGCGATTTGATACGCTGTAAGACCATACTTGGAGGCTCTTTCTCTGTCAATGGCGACTTGAACCTCGGGAATCCCTTCGCCCATACTGGTCTTGACTTCCCGGGTGCCTTCCACAGAAGCTACCATGGCTTGAATATCTGTGGCAACCACTTCCAGTTGGTCAAGCTCATCTCCTTTGATAGCGATACTAATAGGAGAGGACGTTCCCATGGACATCATATCAGTAATGGCGACATCGATCTCGGCACCGGGAATATCCTTCGTCAAGGCCCGCAGCTCCTCAGCTACATCCGTGACGCTGCGATTTCGTTCGGCAAGGGGAATCAACTGAATCATGACCGATCCCGAATTTCCGGAAGCACTTCCGAAGGTATTGAGACCGCCTGAGCCGACTTGGGTGAAGGCCGTTTGAACCTCGCTGATTCCTTCCAATTGCTTTTCAACTTCGGCAATGACGGCATCCGTATCTTCTAGTTGAGCTCCATCCGGCAGCTTAACATTGACCGTAAGCTGTCCGGCGTCGGAAGCGGGCATAAATTCCGCTCCGACGAAAAAGGTCGTTGCCCCGGAGAGGATAAAAATCAAAACCGATCCGATGACAATGGTTTTACGATGGCCGAGTGCATAATGTAAGAAGCGTCGATAGCTTTTTTCCACTCTGCTGAATCCGTTGTCAAAGCCTCTGCCAAATCGATCAAAGAGCCCTTTGAGACCGGTGCGGCCTTCCGGGATTTCGCCGACTTTCATAATCTTGGCGGATAAAGCGGGGACCAAGGTTAAGGAAACGAGTAGGGACGCTCCTAAGGAAACACCTACGGTGAGTGCTAAATCCCGGAAGAGAGTTGCGGTTAATCCTTCTACAAAGACGATGGGCAAGAATACCGCGACTGTAGTGAGCGTCGAGGCGGTAATGGCCATGCCGACTTCCGAGACCCCTTTAATGGCAGCTTCAACTTTCGAGTGCCCCGCTTGTCGGTAGCGGTAAATGTTCTCTAGGGCCACGATATTATCATCGACTAGACGCCCCATGGCCAAACTCAGGCCACCTAAGGTCATCATGTTAATGGTGACATCCAAGAAGTAAAGACAAGCAAAGGTTGCCATGACGGCAATCGGAATGGCGGTTGCGGTAATAAAGGTGGTACGTAGATTATGGAAAAAGATAAAGAGGATGACGATAGCTAAAAGGCCGCCAAGAAGTGCTTCACGAGACACGGTATCGATAGTTTGTTGGATATACACCGATTCATCGTATACTACATCCAGGGACAGGTCTGGGTATTCGCCCTTTAATTCATTAATGGCCTGAGCAATATCCTCAGCCACCGCGACGGTGTTCGTTCCTGATTGCTTTTGAACGGAAATGCTAACGCTTTGTACCCCATTGGTGCGAGAAACTCCAGCCAATTCGGTATGTCCGAGTTCGACATCAGCAATATCCTTCAAGCGAACCTGTCCTCCTGTGTTCAGGGGGATGAGGAGATTTTCAATCTCTTCTAGAGATTGGAATTCTCCCGTGGTACGAATGGTAAGATCCTGATTTCCTTTTTGGACTTCCCCTGCTGGAGAGTTGAGGTTCTCCGCCCCAAGGACACCGGCCAAGGCGCTGATGCTGAGCCCATAGCCCTGCATTTTCTCTTGGTGGGTTGAAATTTTTATTTCATTTTCATAACCGCCACTGATCGAGACGGAGGCAACCCCCTTAACCCGTTCAATACGCGGTTTGACGTCATCTTCAGCCAAGGCTTGCAGCTGCGCTAAATCTGCACTCTCGGAGGTCATGGTGAGCTGCATGATAGGCATCATGGAGATGTCAAGTTTCAGAACCATGGGGGAGCTGGCCCCTTCCGGCAAGGCAAACTTGATCATATCAATCTTTTCGCGCATCTGCAGAGTGGCAAAGTTCATATCGGTGCCCGTTTTAAAATTAACCATAATGATGGAGGACCCTTGCGTAGTGGTAGAGGTTACCGAGTCAATATTTTCCACGGAGGAGACGACACCTTCAATGGGATTGGTAATCAGCTTTTCAATTTCTTGAGGACCAACTCCCGAATAATCCGTCATGACAATGGCCATAGGTAGCTCAAACTCCGGGAAAAGGTCAATAGGAAGACGTGACAAGGAAACGGTCCCTAAGAGAATCACGATTAGAACCGTCATAATAATGGTGACAGGGCGCTTGACGGAGGTTTCCGCTAGTTTCAAGATTCATTACCCCCTACCACCTTGACTTTACTTCCGTGCTCAACCAAGGTTTGCCCTTTAATAATGACTTGTTCTCCAACTTGCAGTCCTTCGAGGATCTCCACCTCAGCTCCCGTATCCAGACCGGGGGTCACTTTTTTAGCGACAGCACGCTCTTCTTCAACCACAAAGACAACAGATTCGCCGTTTTTCAAAACCACTGCTTCACTTTGGAGAGCGAGGACATTCACTTTGGTCTCGATGGGAATCTCAACTTTGGCGAACATGCCCGGCTTGACCAGGTTGGCGGGGTTGTCAATAGTCACTTCGACCGGGTAAAGATTTGTCTGGGGATTTGCGGCGGGTGCAAGGCTGGTCAAGGTTCCTTTGAGCTCTTTTTCCCCTGCTGAATTAATGATGATGTTAGATACTTGCCCAACTTTGAGGTTATTGACGATATTCTCAGGTACGCTCAAGGATACGTAAAGGGCATCCATCTGGGTGATGGTCACGGCGGCCATAGCTTGCGAAGCCATTTGTCCGACAACCACATTGATCGCCGAGATGGTGCCAGCCACTGGTGCAGTCACCGTCATATCGTTGATGGCCTTTTGAGCTTGAGCTAAACCGTTCTTGGCTTGTTCCATCTGGACCTCTACTAATGCTAAGGAATTTTCCGCGGCAGCTGCTTGGCTTTCTACGCCTTCCATCTGGACCTTGGAAATAGCACCTGCTTCGAAGAGAGCCTTCTGACGTTCCAAATTCGCTTTGGCGGTGTCTGCAGAATCCTTCGTCATTGCATAATTGATCTCGGCACTGCGCACCCCAATGGATGCTGAATCTACAGATGCTTGCAAGTCACTGGTATCCATTGCGAAAAGCGCTTGCCCAGCTTGAACTTGGTCTCCAACTTTGACACTGATGCTTGACACTTCACCTGGCATTTTAGGGATAAGGGATACTTCTTGGTCGGAGGTCACTTTACCGCTGAACACGGCACTCTCTACCAAGGTTTTCGATGCTGCAGATTGGATTTCAACAGGTACATAGGATTCCTCTTCCGCCACTGTAGCGGACGCTTGGGGGCTACACCCCGCACTCGTTAGGTTTAAACCAAGTACTAGTACATAAGATAATACGCGAAACCTTAGCTTCATATAGTTATAATCCTCCATTTGGGCTAAGCCCTATTAGTTTTAGTTTTAGTTTTACTTTTACTTTTAGTTGTAGTTTTAGTTTTAATGTGATCTTATGAGTGTTGATTTTAGGTCTACTGTTTAAGCCCTGCAATCATCAATTGGGCAATTCCAGCATGATTGATTTCCTCAGGAGTTAAGTTATCTCCGAAGAGTTTTTTCACGGAGTATTGATTCAAGCCACCAATAATTATGGCTGTAATCATCTCTGGATCGAGGTCTGAGCGAATCTCTTGGGATAGCATGGCCTTGCCAACTTCTTCCTCGATGGTCGCGAAAAAAGCATTCCAATCCTTCTTGATCTGTTCCTTGGTTTCTTCCGGAAAGGATTGATGGGCCACGGGCGCATTGAAGAGTAAGGCATGAGATGCGATAAAATGTGCATTATGTGCGGATAGATTGCGAATTTTCTCTTCGAGGTTTTTTCCATCTGCCAAAGTGTCCGCTAATCCATCTTGAAATAGCTTAGTGCAACTATGGACCATCTCTGTAAATAAAGTATTCTTGCTCTCAAAATACTCATAAATCGTGCCTTTGCCGACTCCTGCTCCTTTTGCTATATCCTCCATCTTAGCCCCTTCAAAGCCCATCTCCGAGATGACTTTAAGGGCAGCCTTGAGGATTTCTAACCTTTTTTCTTCTTTTGCCACTTAGGGGATCCTCCATTTTCGAGTCTTAATAGTTAATAATGTTTACTGAGTCCTACTATCCATTGGCGTGTGTTTACTCCTTAAACATCTTCCTCCTCATAGTCGTGCCTTTGTGTGAGCTATGTAATTTCGCACATGAATTAATCATATAAGTTGTCAGTTTTTTCAGAACCGACCGTTCGGTCGGTCCAATATAATTTATATCATTCCTAACCAGACAGGTCAAATAAACTTTTTATTAATAGTTGTTCGGGGGCAAGCGCATTAGGTCAGTGATAAAAACTTTAACAAAGGACTATAGCCATAATTCAAAATCACAAAAAGAGCCGCACCGACAATTCCTCCGACTAATGAGCCATTAATGCGAATCCACTGGAGATCGTTTCCCGCCTTATCTTCGATAAAACGATTGAGTTCCTCTTCGTTAAGACTTTGAAGCGTTTCACGAACGATTTGACCGATAACAACATGCTCACTTTGTAGGGCATGAATCAGCAAATCTTGAACGAGCTGATCTAAGCTAAGTTGCAGTGATAAATCCTCTTCAAACTCTGACAACCATTTTTCAAGAATCGGTTGCAGGAAGGGGGTGAGTTCTTGACCGGTCGGGAGCTTTCCTTCCCGTAAGGACTTAAAGACCTGCTCCAAGAGGATCCTCAGGGGGGCTTCCAGCTTCGCCTCAGTAATAAAGGTGTTCTTCCAGTTTTCGAGGGCATTTAAGACATCGACGTCCCCCTCTAGTGTCCTAAGCTTGCTTTTCAAAATTTCCTTGAGCTGACCACGAACAGCATGGTGGGGAATTTGTAATTCTCTTAAATGGAGAATTAATTCTATCTGCAAAGCTTCCGCTGCTTCCTCTAGGTTGATACCATCCGTCACCTGGAAAAGTCCCAGAATAGTTTTCTGTAGTTTCCCACCGTTGCCCACTTGCTGCTCTTGGATTTGCCCAAGGACTTGGACGAGAATTTCCCGGGCTTGGGGCTGTGTGGCCAAATCGAGGACTTTTTTGAGGCCTTGATCCAGTAGCTGATCGAATTCTTGTTTCTCCAGTAAAAGTCGCCCTTGGGCGAGCATGGGTTTGGCCAGACCCGCTGTCAGCATCTTATCCTTAAGCAGAGCTTCAATTTTCTTACTTAGCTGCGGGATATCAGCCTTTTTGCACCAGTGTACCAGACCTTGGCTCAATCGTTCAGCAAGCCATGGTGCTCCGCCTGACTTCTGTATGGTATTTGTAAACCAAGTGCTTAGATGGAAGCTTTGGATTTTTTGACGCATGAGGTTTTCACTAAGCAATTCATTTTGGACCATGTATACGATGGCTTCTGTCATCTTTTCCCGATTACGTGGGATAAGCGCCGTGTGATAGGACCAACCCAAGGGTTTGCGAAAGAGAGCAGTCACAGCAAACCAGTCGGCAAGTCCGCCTACCAGAGCAGCTTCACTGACAAAGAGGAAGAAGCGCAACCCTTGGGCAGTTGGCCATTGGTATCTTAGTCCTATTGCCAAAAGGAATATCAGAAAAACACTGCCTAGAACTAGATTAGCTTTGCGTTGGTAATTCATAGTTGTCCTCCGTGTCTTTTAAAGCAAGCTACTTGCCAGGTAAATAAGCATTCCGGCTAGACCTCCGACTACTGAACCGTTAATTCTGATCATCTGGAGGTCTTCTCCGGCTTTTGATTCGATTAGCTCTACGAGCATTTCATTGGAGTATTTCTCCAAACCTTCGTGGACCAGCTGCCCTATCTTTTGGTGCTTCGAATTAATGAGGGGGATGATTTTCGCTTGCACATAAGCATTAAAATCTCCCTGCTTTTCCGGACTTTCCTTGAGGGAGGCTATCCCACTCTCTAGGCCTTCGAGAAGTTGTTCTCCCCGTTTTGAGGTGGTTGCCATGACATCGAGCTTTTCCAGATAACCCTTGGCGAGCTCTTGCAATAACTTCATCACGGTAGTCGTAGCCCAGTAGGTTGTCTTTTGGCTGGGGGGGTCGGGTTCCTCCCCTGCTGTTAAACGGTAGGCTTGGTTCTGCGCCTGTTGCTTGAGCCATTGGCCAATCTCTGCTTGGGTTGTTTCTTCCCTAAGATAATCTGAGATTTGATTCTGGAGCTTTAAAGCCAGGTCCGAGGGCTCGGGCAGAAACATGACGAGGAAGCGTCGGGAGGGGTTCTCACTGATATAGCGTTCAATAGCATGTTCTAACCAATGAGTTAACCATAGATGTACCTCTGTTTCTTGAATCCACAGGCCAAGCGTTGTGGCTCCCGCTGTAATCAGCTTTTTGCCCTCTTCGTTCTCCCATAGTTGAAGCAGTGCATGTCCAACAAGGGGATCGAGTTTCTCACTTAAGCTTTCTTGTCGAAAAAGCGCTTCATTCTCTTTTTTCAAATCTTCTAAGCTTAGGCTCAGTGGGACCTGGAGTTGCAGTAAAAACTGATCCAGGATGGGTCCTACACGTTCCCGTCCCAAGGCATCCCAGGTTTTTATGGCCGGAGTTGCAAAATCATAGGTCTCGAGCTTTTTCTGAAGGGCTTCTTGCGAGAGAAGTTCCTTTTCCACCATATCGGTTAAGGCTTGAAAAATTCGCTCCCGATTCCTGGGAATGATCTCTGTGCGGAACACTTTTCCCGGTCGTACTCCTAAGGGGCGTCGAAAGAGGGCTTTCACAGCAAACCAATCCGCTAATCCTCCCACTAAAGCTGCCGTGCAGCCACTGGTGAGAAGTCCCCCCCCAAAGGAGCCTTGAAAAGGGTACACGATAGCTAAGCCCAAGGCGGAAAGCCCTAGGGCGATATTGGCTTTGCGATAGGTTTTACCACGAACTTTCTTTGTCTGGGCAACAGTGGTTGGCACTTCATTCATACTTTGTTTTCACCTTATTACATACTTAGTTTTCATCTTATATATCAGGGTAAGACTCTGCTTTATCTTAGTTAGCAATCACTAGTATATCACAATGTGAAAAACTGGTGAAAAATGACACCTTCCCCCCTTGATTCACTCGAACATGGAAAGGTCTGTTATCGTGATGGTTTTGGCATCGAATTCGAGCAAACCGTCTTCTCGCATTTTGTTTAATTCCCTACTCAGCGAGGATCTTTGGATACCAAGCTTCTCTGCTAGATTCTTTTTGGACATTGTCAGATTTATTCGAGTGTTTTTTTGAATCAGATATTCGTATTTTAGAAAATCCATTATGCGCCTTCTTATTGTTTTAAGGGCAATCATATCGATTTTATCGACTAATATAGAAGTCGTATCTGAAATCGTTTTAATTAAATAGGTTAGAAAGCGGATATCATTTTGGCAAATATCAATGATACGTTCCTTACGCAAATGCAAGATTGTTGCTTTTGTTGAAGCAAATATGGTCATGGGATAGTAATTTCTGCTAGAAAATAATAGATTTGCTCCGATGATATCCCCTTTTAAGAACGTGTTGATTATTAGTATATTCCCGTTTTCTTCTATTTTTTGAACAGATACCTGCCCATCTAGAACAATGTCAACGGATTGGCATAGTTCATTATGAAGATGAATAATTTGCCCCTTATCGTATTCACTTACCGCATAATTTGAGGACACAATGAGCTCGTTCAAATCATCAAGAGAAAAAAAAGAAAAAAAATTGATTCCGGAAATCGCAGTGCTGTATTGATGGATAATTATTTCATTCACCCCTATTAGTTACCTTGGTAACTTTTTTAACCTGCGTCTTTAGTTATACTTAGAAAGAAATTTTAATGGCGGAGGGTTAAACATAGCTATGAGAAAAAAGCGTCTTAGATTAATTACAGTTCTTTTGGTGTTGCTAATAGTACTAAGTGGGTGTGCTAAGGAAGAGCTACCACTTCAGGAAAGCTTCAAGAATGTTGAAGTACAAGTCATACAGGAAGAAGACAGCCCGGTTACTATCCATTATTCCGGAGTTGTTAAGCCTGATGATTCTAAAGGTTTAAGCTTTAATAAATCCGGTAAAGTCGTCGAGATTTATGTGGATGAAAATGATTATGTAGAGAGGGGTTCAGTGATTGCTTTATTAGATCAAGAAGTACCTAACTATGAAGTCAAGGCTTCTCAAGCCAATCTAAATGCAGCAAAGCTAGATTATGACAAAGCAAAAGAATCCTATCTTTATGCAGAAGATCAGCTTGATAAAATGAAAAAACTCTATGAGGCAGGTGCTGTGTCCCAAGCTGATTATAATAAAGCAAACTTATCCGCGCAAACTGCCAAAATCTCCATAGATCAGGCAGAAGTAAAACATAAACAACTCAATGAAGATTATAACTTAAAACTAAGCAACCTGGGCGATACCAAACTAGTTGCTGACATGAGCGGTTACATTCTAGCGGTAAATTACAAAAATGGTGATATGGTTCAAGCGGGTATGCCCATTGTTACTCTGTCTAATGGCAAAACAAAAATCCTTGTAGGGATAAGTGATAAGGATTTGAAAACGGTTAAAAAGGATATGAATGTGACTATCCGATATCAAGAGAATGACCTTCCGGGTAAGGTATCGATGATCTCTCTCACTCCAGATTCTACGACCCGAACTTATCCGGTTGAACTATCCTTTGATGCAAAAGATGTTCCACTTGGTGCCATTGTAGAGACAAGCTTCACTATTGGTCAACAAACAGCTACCTGGATACCTTTGAATGCAATTTTGGCTTCAACCATTGATTATGTTTATGTAGCGTTAGATGACAAAGCTGTCAAGAAGTCTGTAGAGATGCTAGATGTTCAAGGAAGCAACGCACGTGTTAAGGGTTTGGAGGTAGGAGATCAGCTTATTGTCAAAGGAATGAAATCTATTAAGGAAGGCACCGTCTTACAAATAGTCAATTAAAGGAGACACCCATGAAGAAGAACATTTCATATTACGCTATTAAAAATAGTAGATTTACAATTTTTTTAATTATATTAAGCGTCATTGCCGCGGGATATTCTTATTACTTTCTTCCTAGACAGGAATCTCCGGATATTAGTGCCCCCAAAGCAATCGTTACGACAGTGTATCCCGGGGCATCACCAGAGGATGTAGAGGAACTCATAACAAAGAAAATTGAAGATGTCGTGGTGGAAGTTGAAGGGTATGACTTTCTCAGTTCCACCTCAAAAAACGGCATCTCTATGGTTGCTGTTTTTCTTGAAAATGGAGTTGATGCGGATGCTGCCTGGGATGACATGGAAGAAAAGTTAGCCAATCTGCAAGCCGAACTTCCTGAACAGAGCCTGCCCATGAATGTAAATACAGATTTTGCCGAAACAGCTGGAATGCTTATTAGCATATCCAGTGATAACAAATCATATAAGGAACTTTCCGACTATGCCGACCAGTTAAAAGATGAACTGAGTAAGATTGATGGAGTGCAAAAGTTTGAAATCGACGGTGCCCTTAGTGAAAACATCGAAATTAAAGTGGATATAGAAAAGTTAAATCAGTATAAAATTTCTCTAGAAGATATTTCAAATATGATAAAAGCAGAAAATATCCAGATGCCTTCAGGAAAGGTCGATAACAACGAGCTGGCGATTGTTGTTCAGACAAATGCTGCCTATACAACCCTTGATGAAATAAAAAATACTGTCCTGATTACTTCGCCTCAAAACCTCTCTCAAGTAAAAATTGCAGATATTGCCGAGGTAAGTTATCAAGTGGACGATTCCTTACCAAGATTCAAACTGAACGGGCAAAAAACCGTTCTCTTATCAGGGTATTTTGAGGGTTCTGTAAACGCTGTTTTAACTGGGAAAAACGTAGAACAAAAAGTTAATGAATTCAGTAAAGCTCTACCCAGTGAAATTGCTTTTAACCAAGTAACCTTTCAGCCCCATGATATTGAGAGATCTATCAATGATTTTATCATTAATCTGATAGAAGCTGTAATTTTAGTAATTGCTGTTGTATTTATAGGGATGGGATCTAGAAAAGCAATTATCGTTTCAACAACGATTCCTCTTTCCCTTGCTTTAACCTTCTCGGCAATGTATGTCCTTGGCATAAAATTAGAGCAGATGTCGATATCCGCTTTGATCATCTCCTTAGGAATGCTGGTGGATAATGCAATCGTAGCCAGTGACTCCATACAATACTATATTGATCAAGGCAAGGGACAGCTCGAAGCGGTGATCGAAGGTGTACGTGCGGTCTCCTATGCTATGCTGACATCCACCTTAACGATAGTTTTTGCCTTTACACCTTTACTCCTAATGGACTCTGCTGTGGGTCAATATGTTTTTGGAATTCCATCTGTAGTGATCATCGCCTTACTCAGTTCCTATGTCTGTGCCTTGGTCACAACACCTTTTATGGCCTATTTCTTCTTTAAAAAGACTGATAGCAAAAAAATTGCCAATACATCAAAGACCCGACATTTTTTCTCCATGCTTTTAGAAAAAGCCCTACAAAGAAAAATCGCAACCGTTTTGATCATCTTTTTAGCCTTTGGATTTTCACTGTTATTAGTTAGACAGTTAGAAGTAAGTTTGTTTCCGAAGGCCGATAAAAATATTCTCAACCTCTATGTAACCTCTGAGAATGCTTCAGACATCAATGAACTTGATCGGCTATCAAGCAGTGTACGTGAACTTTTAATGGAACAGCCTGAAGTTGTAAGTATTGTGGAAGCCATCGGTGATGGATTGCCAAAGTTTTATATGACTGTAAGTCCAGCCTCCAAATCGGATGACAGTGGGCAAACACTCGTAACCTTTGATCTAGAAAAAGGTAAGCGATTTACAACCAAGGGAGAATTTTTAGACTTTATCCAGGCTGAGTTAAATAACAATGTAGTCGGTGGAACTGTAACAGCTCATTTGCTTGATGCGGGAAGCAGCAGTGCCCATCCTATTTCTGTTCGTGTATCGGCAAGGGATATGGAACGCCTTGAGCAAGTTATCGGCCTGATTGAGGCTGAGATGGAGGAAATCGAGGGTACGATAAATATCGGAGATACCTTTGTCGCCCAAGAATATCAGTTTTATGTCAATGTAAATGAAAACCTCGCCGGGAGTTATGGCCTCACCAAATATGATGTGCAAAAAGAAATTACCAATGCGTTAAAAGGAAATGCTACCTCGATTCTTAGGCGAAACAGCAATGAATATCCTATAAGAGTCATGAGCAATATTGAAACTAAGGAACAACTAGAATCACTCATGATAAAATCTACTAAGACCGGCGCAAAGGTACCCCTAAAAACAATTGCCGCGATTGAGACCCGTGCTGAATATCCGACCCTAACTCGATATAATCGGGAACGTAGTGTAGAGGTTTACTCTGATTTGCTTACAGGGTATGAAGCCAAAGATATCGAAACGCAATTAATGACAAGAATCACTGCACTTAACCTGGAAGATATCACGGTAGATTTTGATAGCGGACAAATGGCATTGATCAAAGATAGTTTCTCCCAGTTAGGTGTGTTAGGGATATTTTCGCTATTTCTCATTCTGACCGTGCTGGTGCTGCAGTTTAACTCCTTTAAACAAGCTGCGATTATCCTGAGCACTATCCCCGTATCCTTCACAGGCGGTATCCTAGGATTATTTTTAACTGGTCAAAATTTATCCTTTACAGCTTTTTTGGGTATTGTTAGTTTGATGGGGATTGTTGTCGGGAATGGTATCATCCTAATGGATTATATTAATGTGGAACTAGAAGCGGGAAGAGAACTTCAGGAGGCCTGTAAGGCCGCAGCCGCTAGGAGATTCTCACCGATTATGAATAGTTCTGTTACTACTGTTATCGGCTTAATTCCTTTGGCTATTTCTGGCGGGGAAACCTTTCGGCCGATGGCGATTGCCATAATATCCGGGCTTTCACTTTCAACGTTACTTTCCTTGGTTGTGGTGCCAATGTTGGCATCCATCGGCAATAAGAAGAGTAACTCTGTTGACCCTTCTGCTAATTTGACTGTCTAGGAAGATTAAGTTTTAAGGATTCCCAACCATACACATAATGCATATGGATAAAAGCCGTCATGGGGTCGAATTTGCCTTTGCTTAAGCTCAGAGCTTTGGTAAAAATGGATTCACCGGGAACATAACTTTCGACCTGCCTGAGTATTTGATTGCGAATCTCTTGGCAACGGGATTCCGGAGATTTCCGAGCCAGGCCATGGGCCGGCAAGTAGGCTCTTGCCCCGAGAGCTTCTATCCGTTCCAAAGCATGAAGATAACTAGGTAAGCCACTGACTAATTCACCATTCTCCAGCCATGCTCCCGGATAAGGGACCACATCAGGTAGAAGAGAATCTCCTGTAAAGAGCAATCCCAAGTCTTCTTCGTAGTAGGAAAGGTGCCCTGCGGTATGGCCCGGTGTAGATATAGTTTTAAGGGTGTAATTACCGGCCTGGATAACAGCACCAACGTCGATCTTTTCGACTCCCTCCGGCAGGGTTGAAAAAAAGGTTAGTCTTTTATTGTATTCTAAGATTATCGCCAACTGCTCTGGAGGTACTCCCCAGACCTTATCTGCATAAGCTTCATAGATTTTAAAGCTCTTGCCACTACTAAAGTTAACCCATTCTTCATAATCCCGCGTACCGCTGAGAATACGTGCCCCATCTCTTCTTAGGCTTTCCGCTCCCCCCGCATGGTCCACATGCCAATGGGTCAGGAGTACTTGTTCGAGACGTGGGATGCCTAATTCCTTGAGCGCTTCTTGAATCGCTTGGTATACTTCAGGATCATTCGTTCCTGTATCAATCATGGTCGGAACCTTACCGCGGAAAATATAGAGATTTACCTTGTTGATGCTTAACTTCACTGAAACCTCGAGGCAAAAGATTTCAGGTGCAATCTCTCTTAATACCATTTTCTGTCCCCTCTAATCTCACTACTTAATATCTCTTAATAATTAAGACAGACCAGCTTCCCAGCTATCTCTAACTCTTACTTACAATATCACTAGCTGTCTACTAACTATCTTACTTACAATTCCTCAAACTCTCTATATCATAATCTTTCTTCAGCTATCTGTCTATTTGTGCCCGTTGTCAACCTGTAGTAAGATTAGCCTATAAACCTATATTTATTCAAATTATCTAAGGAGGCCCTTCGTCAATGACTATAGAAGCTATACACGAATCAGATCAGCTTAAAGAAAATCAGCTTAAGGATCAACAAAGAGTGGACAACTCTTATCAGGTGGTCTGCTCTGAATGCCACAGGACCGTCATCTATTCAGGCGAGGGTGGCGAAGTTTACCTAATAGTATGTGATCAGTGTGAAGGACTTTAAGAGGAGACGGTCATGAATTCATGACCGTCTCTTTTTTTCTAGATCCTTTGGGCTAGAATTTCCGCTATATCGAAGGCTTTGGTCTTGGCAGCGGCTTCTTCCTTGGCATTGAGGCCGTCATTAATCATGGTTAGACAGAAGGGGCAGGCCGTACCGACGATCTCAGCTCCCGTAGCCAGAGCTTCCTCCGTGCGCAGCTCATTAATGCGCTCTCCCCCATGCTCTTCCAACCACATACGACCGCCACCGGCACCGCAACAAAAGCTTTTCTCCTTAGTCCTTTTCATTTCGATAACCTTCATGCCAGCTCTCTTGAGGATTTCCCGCGGTTCGCTGTAGATCTTATTATAGCGTCCTAAGTAGCAAGAATCATGATAGGTCATCCGGAGCTGGAGTTCTTCTCCCCTACTTTCCCCATCATTAAGATTCTCCCCGTCACTAAGCCTAAGTCTACCGCTATCCATAAGCTCTTTGAGATAGGTTGTATGATGGACAACCTCAAACTTTCCACCTAATTGTGGGTAATCCTTGCTGAGAGTTTGAAAGCAGTGAGGACATTGGGTAATGATCCTTTTTACCCCATATCCATTCATGACTTCAATATTCTCAGCAGCCAAGGTTTGATAGAGAAATTCATTACCTAGCTTGCGGGCTGAGTCGCCGCAGCATTTTTCCTCATTGCCAAGAATGGCAAAATTTACATTGGCGGCCCGAAGCAATTTGACCAAAGCAGCCGAAATCTTTTGGTTGCGGGCATCAAAGGCCCCGGAGCAACCTGGCCAGTAGAGAATTTCCGCATCAGGATTCTCTGTAAGTGTCGGGACCTCCAATCCCTTCAGGAATTCTTCCCGTTTGTTCCAACCGATACCCCAAGGGTTGCCATTGTTCTCCATGTTGCGGAAGGCAAGTTGGGCTTCACTGGGGAAACGGGATTCCATGAGCACAAGATTTCTTCTCATCTCCACGGTTTTATCCACATGCTCCACAAAAACAGGACATTGCTGTTCGCAAGATCGGCAGGTGGTACAGTCCCAAAGATCTTGCTCCTGGATTACTTCTCCTATCAATGCGCGTCCAGGTGCTATTTCCAGTGCTGCGGTCCCATCAACAGTAGTCGCAGCTTCACCTGAAGCCATTGCCACTTCATACTCCTCTTCGGCTCTCACCTTAATATCTTGGATGATTTGCTTGGGATTGAGATGTTTCCCACTGACATAAGCAGGGCAATTCTCTTGGCAGCGTCCGCAGCGAATACAGACATCCGAGTTGAAGATGGCTTTCCAAGAGAGTTGCTTGAATTCACTTAAGCCGAAGGTCTCTTGGGATTCGTCTTCAAAATCGATAAGCTCCGGAACACCGACTGGCCCACCCTTACGAAGGAATTGATTAACAGGTCCCAAAACAATGTGGAAAAGCTTAGAATAGGGCAGATAGGCGATGAAGGAAAAGGCTATAAGCATGTGAAACCACCAGGTGTACTTGTGCATAGCCAGCAGCTGATCTTGGCTAAACATGACTTGGAGGGGTTCAATCATCCAGTAGCCTGCGAATCCATAAATGGCCCAAGGGTCGTGCTCGCTGGCCATTCGGAATCCTTGAACAAAGAAGCCAGTCACTAAGATGATGAAAATTAGGCTGAGTGCTATGAGATCATCTTGTGTGTTATCCAGTTTATCAGGGCGTTTGATATAACGTCGGTAATAAAGATAGACAACCCCGATTATTGCTAGCAGACCAAAGAGGTTCGTCGTTATCTTAATAAAGACATACAAAGCCCCTTGGAAAATATTAATCCCAAAGTCTGCTTGCAAGGTAATAATGGCTGTGGCAAAGAAGAGAAAAATGAACCCTACAAGGACCGCTAGGTGCATCACTCCCGGAGCAATGTCTTTCAGAATCCGTTTGTGGCCAAAGCCATAAACAAAAACATTCTTTATCCCTTGCCAGCCATCTTTCCAGCGGTTCTCCGGCTGCCCCATCTTCCAAAGACGGTATCGTCGAATAATCCCATAAGCAAAGATTACTAGCATGATTACTGCAAAAAAATACATAATGAGATGGCCTTCAATATTCCAATAAATCTCCCGAGTAGGGGACATTCTTCCCTACCTCCTTTGCCAGCTTAACTTCATCCTATCTTGTCATACCAATTATTTATTGGACCTTCTCCAAATCCGTAGCTTTTCGGCTTCTTTGATAAGCTCTTCTCGGAAATCGGGGTGAGCCAAATTGATGAGTCGCTCGGCTCGTTGCCAGGTGGTGGCCCCTTTTAAGTTAACTTTACCGTATTCGGTAGCCACGTATTGCACCATGGGGCGGGTATCTGTGACCACTGCACCTTCCGTCAAGAGAGGACGGATTCGCGAGTGCTGTTTTCCTTCTGCACAAGTAAAAGTGGATTCCATACAAATAAAGCTGCGCCCACCTTTGGAGTTATAGGCCGCATCGACAAAGTCCAATTGTCCCCCAGCGCCGCTGATCATGCGCGGTCCGATGGTTTCTGAGCACACTTGCCCGGAGAGGTCGATTTCTAAAGCATTATTAATCGAGACTAAATTATCGTTACGGCTGGCAATATAGCGGTCGTTGGTATAGTCCACAGGATAACCTGCCACTTGTGGATTGTTATCGATAAAATCGTAGAGCTTTTGAGTCCCGCCGGCGAAGGTATAGACCATTCGTCCCCGGTCAATTTGTTTTTTACGGCAGGAAATGCGACCGGCATTCCACATATCTACATAGCTGTCCACTAACATCTCGGTGTGCACCCCGAGGTCTTTTAAGTCGGACTCAGCAATCATTTGACCCAGCGCATTGGGCATAGCCCCTATTCCTAATTGGATGCAATCCCCGTCGCGGAGATCTTCGAGAACATATTGGGCTATTTGACGATCGACACTGGTAATTGGAGTTGTGGGGATTTGTGGCATTCCAGTGTGGCCACCTTCGACGATGTAGTCGACTTCGGAAACATGAAGGTAGTTGCCATATCCACCATGGGCAATGGGCATATCTTCGTTTACTTCGACAATCACTGTCTTGGCTCTATCAGCGGAGGCTCGATAGTGGGAAATCGTGGGTCCCAGGTTAAAGTTCCCATGCTGATCCATGGGACTTACTTGAACCATAAGAACGTCAACGTGGCTGAGGTTTTCCAGGATATAGCGCGGTACTTCCGAATACCTTAAGGGAACATAGAAGGCCCGACCCATTTCATAATATTTGCGGTCAATGGCGCTAAAGTGCACACAGTCCCAGGTAAAATGCTCACCGCGAGGATCTGCCTTGACTATGGCATGAGGTCGCATGCTCACTCCGGCTAAGAGCTGGATATCTTTGAGTTCGGGAGTCCGCTTGGCTAATGCCATATCGAGTACGGGCAAGGTATTAGCAGCATAGGAGTAAATGATCCAATCTCCACTCTTGACTACTCCGACTGCTTGATCCGGAGTGCATAATTTCTTACCGTATTCTTTGACCCATGTGGACATAATAAGTCCTCCCCCTATTTTTTATCCTCCCCACTATGAATCCTTATTCCACCCGAACTCTTTATTTATCTAAAATCTTATTATTAGTTAGTTAAGATTTAAGTTGAATTCGATATCTATCTAATTCATTTGATACTTTAACTAAAAAACTCTTTTAGTACTTAACACTCTTACTTATATCCTTAACGTATCGGGTACTTACCCTTTTCGACCACAAGCTTAGCGATCTCTTGACGAAGCCCAATCATATCCACATTAGGACGACGAACAAGCTTGCGTATCCCCGCCAAAACGGTGCTTAAAGAATCTCCTTGTTCAGCGGCGCCAATGACTTCTTTAGCATGTTGTTCGATAATGTTCATGGCACTATAGGCCCCTAGGGTCGCCGCCTTTTCGACAAAGAGCTTGTGGTCATCGGTCACATCCATCCCTTGGACCTTCAGAGCTCGGAGGACCCCGCTTTCCATAGCATAAACTTGGAGAACCATCTCTGCTAAACCTAGAAGAACATATTGATTGTCTTTGAGTTCCATCCCTAGATTCTGAGCGGCAATTCCAGAGGCCATTAAGCAAAGCTTCTTGGCCTTTTGGGTCATATCCAGAAGGGCGTCTAATCCCTCTCCCTCTGATCCTAAACTGGCGGACATCAGGTCTTTGCTGACATTTTTAGCTGCGGCCAGGAGAGGAAGTTCACCACTTATAGCCCGTTTGAGCAAGGTTCCCGGAACCAGTAAGCGGTTGATTTCGTTGGTTCCTTCAAAAAGACGGTTGATGCGTGAATCTCGATACATGCGCTCAATGGGATATTCCGCGATAAAGCCATATCCTCCATGGACTTGCACCCCTTCATCCACAGCCAGGTCCAAAACTTCTGAAGCAATGACTTTATTTAAGGAGCACTCAACAGCATGCTCTTCAAGGGCTTTACCGGCTTCTTTACGGCAATCTCCGGTCACATCCAGATCTTTACATGCTTCTTCCATCAGGCCGGCAGTACGATAGACCACACTCTCGGCGAGGTAGGTTCGGGTGGCAATTTCAGCGAATTTCGTTTGAATGGCCCCGAAGGAGCTTAAGGGAACACCAAACTGCTTACGCTCCTCGGCGTATTTAAGGGTAATTTCTAAAGCCAACTGAGCACTGCCGATGGCCGCGGCAGCCAGTTTGAAGCGTCCAACGTTCAGGATATTAAAAGCAACCACGTGCCCGCGACCTAATTCCCCCACGACATTCTCTACCGGCACTGGAACATCTTCAAGGATGACTTGACGGGTGGAGGAACCTTTAATGCCCATCTTTTTTTCTTCCGGACCGAAGGAAACCCCGTGCATGGTCCGCTCCACAATAAAGTTGGTGAGCTTGCCATCAACTTTCGCATAGACAAGGAAAATATCTGCGAAGCCCGCGTTGGTAATAAATTGCTTGGTTCCGTTGAGGATATAATGAGTACCTTCAGCATTAAGAACTGCTGTGGCCTTGGCACCGAGAGCGTCCGAACCGGAACCGGGCTCAGTAAGACAGTACGCTGCGATGGTCTCTCCGGAGGCGAGGCCGGGAAGATATTTAGCCTTTTGCTCCGGGCTGCCAAAGTAAACGATAGGAAGGGTACCAATTCCGGTATGAGCTGCGAAGGCTACGGCGAAGGAAGCTCCGCGAGGAACTTCTTCACCGACCACCACAGCAGAGCATTTATCCATGCTCATGCCGCCGAATTCCTCAGGCACCTCTAAGCCGAGAAGTCCTAGCTCACCCGCTTGGGCCATAAAACTGCGCATGAGTCCGTCTTCTTGCTCCTCAAGAGCTTCGATCTTGGGAGCAATTTCATTTTCTACGAAGCTGCGGGTCATTTTCTTGAGCTGGAGATGATCCTCGTTTAATTCCTCGGGAGTAACTACTTGGTCGGGAGTTATTTCGGCGAGTAGGAAGCCGCCGCCTTTGAGGGCTAGTTCTAATTCCATCGTTATTTCTCCTCTCTCAATCTGGATTTGGGGTCTTTGGGGTCTGGGTCATTGCTTATTACTGGAGTCAGGTAGCTTTTCGCACACCGTTCACTTACTAGCTCCAGGGCTATCGCATTCGCTTCTATGGGAGCTACGCCAAACCCCGCTGCTTTCTGCATGTGAACCAGTGGCTCCGCTATCCCAAAGAAGCCTTATGCGATGTACCGCCCTTCCGCTTAAAGAAAGCTTGGCTTGTGGTGAGGGAAGCGAAGCAGAAGCCTTAGCTGCCTTATACACAGTGAAAATCGTTCCACTATTGTGCGAAAAGCTACGCTTATTCTGCACTTAGTGACGAAGACAGGTCCCGTGTCCCGGGGAGAAACATGCAATTCTCTGAGGCCTGTGCTTTGATTCTTTGAAGCCTGTGCCTTGCTTATGGTTGGGACAGAAACCTATCCCCTGTGCCCTACGCGTAGCTTAATAGAAAGCCCAAGGATTTTGCTTGACAGCAGAGAACGGCTTCTAAGCGAGCAGTTACCCGTTCTTCGCGAAAAGCTTACAGCGGAGTCGGGTTGGAAACAGGACGTTTCCAACTGCCCACTGAGCAGGAGCGATTTGGGCAGCGTCCCGACGGAGCGGTAAGCTTGAGCGTTAGAACGGGTACGCGCAGCTTACAGAGTGAACGCGGCAAGCAAAATCCTGGAGAGTCCCCTAAAAAATGACCGAGTGGATAAAGCTACCTAATATCACAGTAGCTCGAGGACCCCAGCGGCGCCCATTCCGCCACCGATACACATAGTAACCATGCCGTATTTGAGTCCGCGACGCTTCATTTCATGGAGCAGGGCGGCAGTGAGTTTGGCGCCGGTGCAGCCGAGGGGGTGCCCGAAGGCGATGGCACCGCCGTTGGGGTTGACTTTGGTGGGGTCGATGCCAAGAGTCTTGATGATGGCGAGGGATTGGGAGGCGAAGGCTTCGTTAAGCTCGAAGAGATCGATTTGGTCAAGAGTTAAGCCCACTTGCTTGAGAACTTTGGGGATCGCTTTGATCGGCCCGATGCCCATGAGTTCCGGCTCGACACCGGCGACGGCGAAGCCTCGCCAGAGCGCAAGGGGCTTGAGTTCGAGTTCTTGCACTTTGCTTTCAGACATAAGGAGGGTTATGGCGGCCCCGTCACTGGTTTGAGAGGAGTTCCCTGCCGTGACACTGCCACCGTTTTTAAAAACGGGTTTGAGCTTGCTGAGGGATTCCACTGTGCCCTCGGGGCGGATTCCTTCATCTTTACTAAACCATACTTCTCCTTTTTTACCGCTGGAAATAAGGACAGGCACGATTTCCTCAGCAAAACGTCCACTGGTTTGGGCTGCGTGGGCTTTTTGATGACTAGCTACTGCAAACTCATCTTGTTGCTCCCGGGTGATCTCATATTTTTTAGCTACGTTTTCAGCGGTAAGTCCCATTGAAAGGTAGACTTCAGGGTGATACTGCATCATGTAGGGATTGGGGGCTGGTTTGCCACCACCCAAGGGCACTGCAGACATACTTTCTGCTCCTCCGGCCAACATTGCCTCGGCTTCACCCAAACGGATTCTGTCTGCTGCTAAAGAGATGGCCTGGAGTCCTGATGAGCAAAAGCGGTTGATAGTGAGTCCTGAGACTTCGATGGGGAGGCCTGCGCGCAGGGCCATGACTCGAGCCATGTTCATCCCTTGTTCTCCTTCGGGGAAGGAACAGCCGATGACACAATCATCAATATCAGCAGGATTTAAGCTGGGAGCACTTTTTAAAACATCTTGGATGACAAACGCCCCAAGATCGTCGGGTCGCATATGGGCTAAGGAACCCTTGCCGGATTTGCCGATGGCTGTACGTTTTGCTTCAATAATTAAGGCTTCTTTCATTATTCTTCACCTCCTAATTCCTTAATGGCTTGTTCTTGGTGAGCATATATCGAATGCGATCCAGTGTCTTGGGTTCTCCGGCTAGGCTCAAAAATGTTTCTCTTTCTAGATCGAGGAGGTATTGCTCATCCACTAAGGTTCCGGCAAGGGCATCGCCACCGGTCATGGCATAAGCGAGTTTTTTCCCTAAGTGAGCATCATATTCGGAGATGAAACGCCCTTCCTTCATACCGTACAGCGCCATCTCCAGGAAAGCGCGGACTCCGGGCCCTGCTGCCTTGACCTTCTGGGGGATGTTGGGACGAAAGTTTCTTGCTAAATCGATGACACGAGCTTTGGCATCAAGGAGGACATGATCTGCATTCATGCTATAGCGATCGCTATCTCTTAGGAAGCCCAGCTTCCTTGCCATTTCTGCACTGGTGGACACTTGAGCCATAGCTACCACTTCAAAACGTTTGGCAAAGAAATAGTCGGGGGCAACAACGACACCGGGGAGAACTCCTTCCATAGCGCGCAGGGCCATTTCTTTAGTCCCCCCACCTCCGGGGATCAGCCCTACACCCAGCTCGACGAGGCCCATATAGGTTTCAGCAGCTGGTTGGATGGCATGGGAGTGAAGGCAAACCTCAGCGCCACCGCCGAGGGCCATGCCATAGGGGGCTGCGACCACAGGCTTCTTGGCGTACTTAAGGGCCATTGTTCCTCTTTGGAATTCCGCAACCATACTATTCAAATCATCCCAGTTGCCTTCTTCTGCTTCCATCATAATCAGCATGAGATTTGCGCCCACGGCGAAATTCTTGCCTTGGCTACCGATTACCATACCCAAATAGTTTTCTTCCACTTCCTTTAGAGACTTGTGGATCATGTTCATGATATCTCCGCCGATGGAGTTATTGGGGGAATGGAATTCCAGACAAGCCACTCCGTCACCCATATCAACTAAGCTGGCACCGGAGTTGCCGAAGACTTTTTTGCCTTGCTTATGAGCCTGTTTGAGGGAGAAGGAATAGGGGCTAGCCACTTTTTCTTTATACTCTCCATCAGCATAGTAGAGGGTATCTACGCTCTCGGTCTTCTGATAAAAACTATCTTTACCTTCATCCAGGAGTTTTTCTATGCTTTCAGGTAAGGTGCCCCCTTCAGCACGGATACGCTCAGCCGTTGCTTTTACCCCTAAGGCATCCCAAGTCTCAAAGGGACCCATTTCCCAGTTGAAGCCCAGCTTCATGCCGTCATCGACGGCTGTTATATCCTCGGCAATTTGGGGGGCTAAACGAGCCGCATAGAGGAGAACTTCCTTTAAGGCTTGCCATGCAAAAACTGCTCCAGGATCCTTGCCGTTGACTATGGTCCTCAGCTTTTCTTTAAGGCTGCCTGCATTCTTGGCTTTATCCAAGCAAGCAAATTGAACCTTCTTCTTAGGAACATACTCCATGGTATGGGGGTCTAAAACTAGGATCTCTTTGCCTTCAGTTGTTTTTACCTTCTTATAGAAGCCTTGCTTACTCTTGTCGCCGAGCCAGCCATTCTTAAGCATGGTCTGAATGAATTCCGGCATGATGAAAAATTCTTTTTCATCGGGAACATTATCGCCGACGTTGTTGGCTACATGGACAAAGGTGTCCAAACCCACCATATCCACTGTGCGGAAGGAGGCGGACTTCGGTCGCCCCATGACCGGGCCGGTTAAGGCATCGACTTCATCGATGGTTAAGCCGGAGCGCAACATTTCTTTCATGGTTGCGGATAACCCGAAGACGCCGATGCGGTTGGCAATGAAGTTGGGGGTATCCTTGGCGTAGACGACCCCTTTGCCCAGTACTCGCTCGGCAAATTCAGCCATTTCCTTAATGACTGCAGGATCGGTGGTGGGTCCCGGAATCAATTCAAAGAGCTTCATATAGCGCGGGGGGTTAAAGAAGTGCGTTCCAAAAAAGTTCTTCGCAAATTCCTCAGGAAGTCCCTCCGCCATTGCTTTTAGGGAAATGCCGGAGGTGTTAGAGGTTACAATAGTTCCGGGACGGACAGCTTGTGCGACCTTCTTAAAAAGGTCAATTTTAATGTCTAAGCGTTCCACAACTACTTCTATTACCCAGTCCACTTCCTTCAAGCGGGGTAAATCATCGTCAAAGTTCCCGACCTCAATGCGATCAGCAAATTCCGGAACAAACAGGGGAGCCGGACTCATTTTAAGCAGCTTGGTTTTATTGGCCGCGGAAATACGGTTTCTCACCTTGGGGGACTCTAACGTCAGTCCTGCCACCTCTTCTTCGGGCAGTAAGCTGGAGGGCACGATGTCTAGTAACAGACTGGGAATCCCGGCATTGGCGAGATGGGCTGCGATGGTGCTTCCCATTACTCCTGAGCCTAAAACCGCCACCTTGTATATGGGCATATTCATCCTCCTTCTCTCACTAGGTACTTCTTTTCTCTGTAGTTCTTAAATTTAGTCTTGCTTGCCTCGAAATACAAACCCTTTCTGTTTATTACCTATATTATGAATATTCAGTCATTTGTGGGCGGAGAAAACCCTGTGTCTTGGGTTTTCGATGGACATTCAGCAAATCTATCCTCCTTCTTATCTAGGCACTTTTATATCTACGTACTTTTATATCTACATACTTTTTTGTGTGCTCTTTCTACATGCTCTTTTTATCCTTACTTTACTTCTGTCTTACTTCTTTGCACCTCTTACGATCATATTTCGTTTTTCTTCTTTATATTTTCTTCCTTAGGCAAGCCCAATGCCGCTGAGAACAGCTCCAGCATGCAATCTGTGTCCTTGCTTAAGGATCGTTCTGAGCGGGCAAAGATCCAATCAGTAGTCGCTCGATCGATGGTGCCGAAAATCATCTGGCGTGCTACGTGAACATTGAATGAAGGAATGATCTCATTTTGTTTTATTCCTTCTTCGATCACTTCTTCAATCAAGCGAAAATAGTTTCTCAGCGGGAACGCAATGGCTGTATATAAGCTCGTGTCGGGTTGTCTTAATTCGATTTGTGATACAGTCGCTAGTGCACGATTATTCTCCATGTAGGTCAAATGCGTATGGACAATGGCTCTAAGGCGGCTGCGTGTATCCTGGCAGGAATCCATTTCGCTCCGAATGAGCTCAATAAACCTCCCCATCCTTTCCTTAAACAGGCGTATCAGGATGTCTTCTTTATTCTTAAAGTAGAGGTAGATCGTCCCGTCAGCTACTCCCGCCATCCGAGCTATCTTGGCAACCTGGCATGAATGATAGCCCACCTCAGCAAATGCTTCTATTGCTGCATCCAAAATTTTTTCATATTTATCTTCTTGGGAAATAGCCATAATACGTCATCCTTTGCAAGTTTTTAATCCATTAGACCTCCTTTTCTCAAGGTTGTCAATGTACTTCCCTTAGGCTAGTTGCTTTTTGAACTCTTCCGTAAGCAAGGGGACGATCTCATAAAGGTCGCCGACAATGCCATAATCAGCGACGGTAAAGATATTAGCTTCTGGATCCTTATTAATCGCTACGATAACCTTGGAGGAGCCCATCCCGGCTAAGTGCTGAATAGCGCCTGAAATACCGCAAGCAATATAAAGAGTTGGGGCTACAGTCTTTCCGGTTTGACCCACTTGATATTTATACTCACGATATCCGGAGTCCACAGCTGCTCGGGAAGCTCCTATAGCGGCTCCTATGGTATCAGCAAGTTCTTCAAGCAGCTGGAAATTCTCCGCATTCTTCATGGCACGTCCGCCAGAAACAATAATGTTGGCATCAGTCAATTCCGGGCGGCTAGAAGCTTGCCGGACCACTTCCTTGACGATGGCTTGAAGATCATTAGCATCGATGGTTGCGGTCTCCTCAACCACTTCTGCTTGACGATCCGGACTTGATGCAGAAATGCTGAAGCTATTAGGACGAATGGTGGCTAGAATAGGGCGGGCCTCTGTTGCTACTTCTGCATAAGCTTTACCGGCATAGATAGGACGTCTAAAAATTAGCTTGTATGTAGAATCTACTGTGACTGCAACACAATCTGAGGCACTTCCAACTCCTAAACGTTGGGCAAGACGTGGGGCTAAATCCCTCCCCATTCCTGTATTGCCTATGAAGACCACCTCGGGATCTTCTTGGCGGATGATTCGGTTGAGTACAGAGGTGTAAGCACCGGTGGTATAATCCTTGAGGGCTACATCTTCTACCACAATCACTCGATCAGCTCCATGTGAAGCTGCGACAGATGCCAAATCCTTAACTCCTTGGCCCAGCAAGGCCCCCGTGAGGGTGAGTCCTGACGCGTCGGCCAAACGTCTTCCTTCGCTTAAAAGCTCCAAGGAAACCTTGCGAAGCTCCCCGTTATACTGCTCAAGTACAACTAAAATTCCCTTAGGCATCCTTCCCAATCCTCTCTTTCCTTAGTTAGGTTTCCTTAGTTTCTCCATAATCAAATCACTTTTGCTTCCTTCATTAAGACATTGACCAGCTCCGCGGCGGCCTGGGCAGGATCCTCTTGGATTAGGCGGCCCGCTTGACGGGCTGGAGGCAAACTAATCTGAAGTACCCTCATCTTAGCCCCTTGAGCTAACGATTCAGTAGCGGACAGTCCAAGATCGGCGAGGGTTAGGGTTTTAAGTTCTTTTTTCTTAGCTTTCATGATCCCTGCTACCGATGGATAGCGTGGTTCATTTAAACCTTTTTGAGCGGTAATCACTGCGGGAAGGGATACTTGGATGACCTCACTGCCTCCATCTATGTCGCGGGTAACCGTAGCATTTTTGTCTTCAATCTTCAGCTCTGTGACGGATGATACGGATGGAATACCCAGTATCTCAGCAAGTCGAGTGGGCACTTGGCTTGATCCATCATCGATAGCAATCCGCCCCGACAGGATAATATCGAAGGGAATGGCTTGAACTGCTTTGGCGAGCACCCCGGCAGTAACCCATTCATCGCTGCCTTCTAAAGCAGCATCTTGAATAGCAACCGCTTTATCCGCCCCCATAGCTAGAGCTGTGCGCAAGACTTCATTGACTTTTGCTCCACCCATGCTCAATACTGTGACTTCGCCACCGAACTTTTCTTTAAGACGAATTCCCTCTTCCACTGCAAATTCATCATAGGGATTCATGATGAGATTTACTCCTGTAGAGTCGATTTGGCCTTGCGAATTGATCATGATCTTCGCTTCAGTGTCGAATGTTTGTTTTAGACAAACCAATATGTTCAACTCGATTCCCCTTTCTTTATTTGCTACTGAATGAATACTCATTCAGTTTCCCCTATCATATCAGATGGGAGGTTAAAACGGAATACTCTTTTTTAAATATTTTGTAAATTGTAAATTATCAGTTTCCTTTGTTAAAACCTATTCCCCCTGTGCTGTTTTCATGATATGCTGTTCTGTAATGAATGACCATTCATTTTTCGGAGGTGCTAAGAATGTTTAATGATGATCCGCTTTTCTCTCCGGTCACGATCGGAACAATGGAGCTAAAAAACCGCATAGTGATGCCAGCCATGCATCTTAATTACTGTCCGACAGGAGAAGTTACTGATCAGCTCATCGAATTCTATCGCGCGCGGGCCCGAGGTGGGGTGGGCTTAATTATCGTCGGTGGATGCGGAATTGATCGAGTCGGCAACAACATGGGAATGATTCAGTTGGATGACGATTGTTACCTTCCTAGGCTACAACAGCTTGTGGCAGCCATCCATAGTGAAGGAGCAAAGACCATCACCCAGCTCTATCAGGCAGGAAGGTATGCCTCCTCACGATTTACCGGCAACCAGCCCGTCGCCCCCTCACCCCTACCTTCTAAACTAACGCAAGAGATTCCTCACGAATTGACCGGGGAAGAAATTAAAGAAATGATTCAAAGTTTCGCCCAAGCTGCTGCCCGTACCCAGCAGGCGGGCTTTGATGGAGTGGAGATTCTTGCTGGGACCGGTTATTTAATCTCTGAATTTCTCTCTCCTTTGACGAACAAGAGGACGGATGAATACGGTGGCGACCTACCCAACCGCATGCGCTTTGCTTTAGAAGTTGTGGCAGCGATTCGAAAAGCCGTAGGCCCTGACTTCCCTTTGCTCGCTCGAATCGCAGGTCATGACTTTGTGCCAGGTGGACATACCAACACAGAGGCACGTCTTTTTGCTAAGGCCTTAGAGGAGGCTGGGGTGGACGCTATCAATGTGACGGGAGGCTGGCATGAGACCTTGGTTCCTCAAATTACCATGAATGTCCCCCCAGCAGCCTTCCGCTATTTGGCTCGGGGCATTAAAGAGGCTGTTTCTGTGCCGGTTATAGCCTCTAATCGTATAACCTCACCTCAGTTAGCTCGAGATATTCTTACTTCTGGGGATGCAGATCTGGTTGGGATGGCAAGGCCACTATTGGCGGATCCCTTTTTACCATTAAAAGCGCAAGGGTTCGATCCCTCACCCATTCGCCCCTGTGTGGGATGCAATCAGGGTTGTTTGGATCATGTCTTTCGAGGAACACCGGTAGCCTGCTTAGTGAATGCAGAAGCCGGACGAGAGACAGAGCCTAATGAAAAACCTGCCTCTTCACCTAAGAAGGTCCTTGTAGTTGGGGCCGGCCCTGCAGGATTAGAATTTGCTCGGGTGGCCAGTCTACGGGGTCATGATGTAACTGTTTGGGAAAAATCCAATCAGCTCGGAGGCCAGATCAATCTCGCCGGTGCGCCGCCCGATCGTCGGGACTTCCATCGCTTTACGGATTATCTGATTCAAGTCTGCGAGGCTCAAGGTGTCAAAATCTGTAGGGGCCAAGAAGCCACTGCGGAGAACCTTTTGGCGGGCATTGAAAAGGAAGGCTGGACCGACATTGCTATTGCCACCGGTGCTCTGCCGATGGATCCTCCCTTCCCCGTGATGGAAGATGCAGTCATTACCCAAGCTTGGGATGTACTAGCCGGAAAAGAGACGGGTCAGAACGTCGTTATCATCGGCGGTGGCTCGGTAGGGGTGGAAACCGCTCTTTACCTGGCTAACCAAGGGACCTTGGATGCGGAAACCCTCCGTTTTCTTATCATCAATCAAGCAGAAAGCATAGGGACTTTGACTAAGCTTCTTTGCCAAGGAAATAAGCGGGTCACTTTAGTGGAAATGACCAAGGGCGTCGGACGTGACCTGGGCTCGAGCACCCGCTGGGCGATGCTGGCCGATCTGAAGCGTTACCAGGTTAAGGTATTGACCCATACAATGGTCAAAGCCGTTGGTCCTGATGGCATCAGGGTCAAGAGCCCCGAGGGAGAAAGTCTGATCCCCGCTGATATGGTGGTCTCCGCTATTGGCTCGGTCGCTAATCAAAAGCTTTTGATGGATCTCCGAGATAAGCTCCCAGCTCAAGTGACCTTATATCCAATCGGCGATGTGATTAAGCCAGCTAAAGTGCTGGATGCCGTCCAATCTGCCTATGATGTGGCTCGGAAGCTGTAAATCATTAGAAGATGGGGGGTAGATCATTATGGGTCCATATATTGATTTCATAGTCGAGAAACAAGGTGCCCTCGCCATAGTCACCTTAAACCGACCGGACAAGGGGAACTCCTGGACCTTGGCAACTTATCAGGAGATGGAGAAAATCCAAGAAGAGCTGCACTATGATGAGGATGTGCGGGTCGTCATCTTCACCGGAGCAGGGGATAAATTTTTCTGTGCAGGTGCTGACCTAGCTCTACTAGCCATGCTTGACTCTCACTTTATTTCTCGAGATATCTATCGTTACCAAGGAATAAACACACGTTGGGATCGTTTTATTAAGCCTGTGATCATGGCGATCAATGGGATAACCGTGGAAGTGGCCTGGAGCTCGCCTTATGTGGTGATATTCGCATTGCCTCAAGTTCTTCGAGCTTTTCTATCAATGAAGTGAGAATCGGCCTTAATCCGGATATGGGCGGAACTCAGCGCTTGACACGGACTGTTGGACCCAGTCAGGCTAAACGTCTCATTTTTACTGCCGAAAAGATTAATGCTCAAGAGGCAGCTCGCATTGGACTCGTGGATATCGTCACCCCTCCCGAGGACTTAATGGCTGAAGCCATGAAGATGGCTGTGAAAATTGCCCGCATGCCACCCTATGCTATTCGTTTTGCTAAAAAAGCCATTAACTTAGCCGTTGATGCTCCTTTAGAAGTGGGTCTGATGTATGAAGAAGCCGGCTCTATCTTCTGCATGGGTACTGAAGATAAAAAAGAGGCCGTAGCCTCAATTCTTGAAAAGCGTGAACCAGAATTTCACGGGCGATAGATGGAATGAAAAAGAGCAGGAAGCCTTGGCTTCCTGCTTAAAATGCGGGATTGTATATGAGATGAGGGAGAGTTGCGATAGGGAATATTAGGCACCCATGAAGAGTTTGATGTCGTCTTCGACGGTATTGATACCGGCGATACCGAAGTTTTCAACGAGTACTTTTACTACATTAGGTGAGAGGAATCCAGGCAAGGTGGGTCCTAAGTGGATATCCTTCACACCTAGATAGAGCAGGGCTAGGAGTACAATAACTGCCTTTTGCTCATGCCAAGCAATATTGTAGGAGATAGGAAGCTTATTAACATCGTCAAGACCAAAGATCTCTTTGAGCTTGAGGGCTACTACAGCTAAGGAATAAGAGTCGTTACATTGTCCAGCGTCTAAGACTCTAGGAATACCACCGATATCTCCTAGGTCAAGCTTATTGTATTTGTATTTTGCACAACCGGCGGTAAGGATTACGGTATCTTTAGGAATAGCTTTAGCAAATTCTGTATAGTAATCACGGCTCTTCATCCGTCCATCACAGCCGGCCATAACGAAGAAACGCTTGAGGGCTCCGGATTTTACAGCTTCGACTACTTTATCAGCGACGGCAAAGATTTGATTATGAGCAAATCCACCGACGATTTCTCCTGTTTCAATTTCTGTAGGAGCAGGTAGTGTCTTAGCCAATTCAACGATTGCAGAGAAGTCTTTTGTTTTACCTTCTTCACGTGCAGGAATGTGTTTTACTCCTTCGTAACCCACAACACTGGTGGTGAAGAGACGGTTTTTATAAGAATCCTTAGGAGGTACTAAACAGTTGGTAGTGAGCAAGATTGCACCATTGAAGGAATCAAATTCTTTATCTTGTTTCCACCAAGCATTGCCGTAGTTACCTACGAAGTGATCATACTTCTTGAAAGCAGGATAATAGTGAGCAGGAAGCATTTCGCCATGAGTGTAAACATCCACCCCGGTACCCTCTGTTTGAATCAAGAGCTCTTCTAAGTCTTTGAGGTCGTGACCACTGATGAGGATTGCTGGGTTGTTACGGACTCCGATATTGACTTTGGTAAGTTCAGGGTGACCGTAGGTTGTGGTGTTGGCTTTGTCGAGAAGAGCCATGACATCCACCCCATATTTGCCTGTCTCGAGGACCAGGGCCACCAATTGATCTGCTGAGAGTGTGTCGTCAGTGGTTGCAGCTAAGCCTTTCATCATGAAGGCAAAGATACTGTTATCATCATATCCGAGTGCAAAAGCATGTTCAGCATAGGCTGCCATTCCTTTGAGCCCGTAGATAATCAATTCACGGAGGGAACGAACATCTTCGTTTTCAGTGGCTAAAATACCGACTTGGGCAGCTTTTTGATCGAATTCTACTGCAGAATCAGAAGTCCAAGTAGCTGAATCATGAAGGTTTGCAGGCAACACGCCGCCTGCTTCGAGAATATCTTGCTTTAAGCTTTCTCTAAGGGCTAGCCCTTCACGAACCCGAGCTACGAAACTAGCGTTATCAAAGTTAGCGTTGGTAATAGTAGCGAATAAGCTTTCCATGACAAACTTGTCTACGTCCTGACGAACAATTCCCAATTCACGAGCTTGCAGACTGTGAATAGCAATTCCCCTTAAGACATAAATCAGAAGGTCTTGTAAATTGGAAACATCAGCAGTCTTGCCACATACCCCTTTGATTGTACAGCCTGTACCTTTAGCGGTCTCTTGACATTGAAAACAGAACATACTCATTCTTTAAAATCCTCCCTATCCTATTTTTTATTAATTATGTTGTCGGCGATCAATTTCTGGTGTCGGAGATTGTTGTCCGCGCACCATCTGAAATTATCTTATCGCAAAGACAACCCTAATGCTGTGACCTCAGCTAGTTCTTACTGTGATAAAACTCACACTCAAAGCTTTGTGCAAAGAAATAAAAGTACATCTCAAGTCTGGTTTCCCAAACTATTTGAGATGTACTTTTTATTAGTTAAATTACTTTGCTTTTATAACGCTACAGAGCTGCTACAAAGCTGTAACTATCCCTGTCCGAGAAATACTTTTTCGGGTGTGATGGGTAGTTCTGCAACTCTGAAGCCGGTTGCATTAAATACAGCGTGGGCGATGGCTGGGGGTGGGGTGTTGGCGACGACTTCACCGATGGATTTGGCTCCGAAGGGTCCGGTGGGTTCGTAGCTTTCGACAAAGTGAACGCGAATATTACCTACGTCTTTGCGGGTGGGGATTTTATATTGCATAAAATCATTCGTGTGCATTTTTCCCTTGCTGTCATAGCGGACTTCTTCATAGAGTGCCATGCCAATACCTTGGACTAAGCCCCCTTCGGCTTGGATGCGAGCCAGCTTGGGGTTGATGACCGTACCGCAGTCGATGACGGCGACAAAATCTATGGGTTCCACTTTGCCCGTCAGAGGATCCACTTCTATCTCCGCAAACCCTACCATATAAGGGGGTGGCGAGACGGGGCTGCCATAAGTCGCGTGACCCACCAACTGATGGCGACCTGAGCCAAGTACATTGAGCTCAGCAATTTTCTCAAGGGTGATGCTTGTCTTGCCGTCCAAAGTGACCACTTCTTGCCCGTTAAATTCCACTTCAGCGGAATTCCTATCCATATACCGGGCACCCTGGGTGAGGATTTTCTCCTTTAACTCTTCGGCAGCTTGCACCACTGCCATGCCGGTCACATAAGTGGTGCTGGAAGCATAGGAACCGGGATCATAAGGGGATGTATCCGTATCTCCGGCATAGACAGCGATTTGATCCATGGTTGTCTCCAAAATTTCGGCTGCCATTTGACTGAGGATGGTATCGCTGCCTGTCCCCATGTCCGTAGAACCTATTAGGAGGTTATAGCTTCCCTCGTCATTTAAACGTATTTGGGCTGAAGCGGTATCGATCCCGGCGATTCCTGAGCCTTGTTGAGTCACCGCCATGCCGACGGCGCGAATTTTCCCATTGCTGAGAACCTGGCGTGGGTATTTTTGATCCCAACCGATAAGTTCCTTCCCTTTACGTATGCAATCCTTGAGGGTTGTACTCTTGATGACCTTGCCATTATAGACGAGAGAGGTTTCTCCCTCTTGGATCACGTTCTTCAAACGAAGTTCTGCTGGATCCATCTGAAGCTCGGCGGCCAGCTTATTGACCGCTGTTTCCAAGGCCATGGTCCCTTGGGTTGCGCCATAACCACGAAAAGCTCCACCTGGCTGCTTATTCGTATAGACCGCGGTTCCGGTGAAGCGAACAGCCTTGGTCTTGTTGTAAAGGGACATGGTCTTTTCGCCCACACAACCTAGGGTAGTGGAGGAGTGCTCACCATACGCTCCGCCATCGGAAAGAACCTCCAGATCGTAAGCACGAATCATGCCGTCCTTGTCCGCACCCAGACGCAGCTTCATTTTCATGGCGTGACGACTGGTCGAGCTGTTAAAGACTTCTGTACGATCATAGACGATGATGGAGGGCTTGCCGGTTTTCAGGGTGACAAGCGCCGAAAACACTTCGCAGCAACCGGTTTGTTTCGCTCCGAAGCCTCCGCCAATCCGGGGCTTTATCACACGCACACGACTGGCCGGTATGCTAAACGCCCGAGCTATTTGCCGGCGAATATGAAAGGGTACCTGGGTGGAGGAGGTAATCACTAGGCGATTGGCATGATCTAGGTAACTGGAGGCACGAAAGGTTTCCATCATGGCTTGAGATTGGGCTTGAGTATAGACCGTTTCCTCAACTACCACGTCACACTGCCTTAAGGCTTCTTCCATCTCTTCTCCCGCTTCGACTTTTTGATAGGAGATGATGTTGCGTTCTTTGGTCATGCCGATATCAAAATTCAAGTGTAAATTGTCTTCAGGATGAATGATGGAAGGATGATCGATCGCTTTTTCCGGATCTAACACTGGTTCCAAGACTTCATATTGGACCTTGATGCGCTTCAGGGCGTTGAGAGCCGTTCTCTCGTCGACGGCAGCCACAATCGCCACTTCATCCCCCACGTAACGAACGATTTCATCCAAAATCAAGCGATCATAGGGGGAGGGTTCCGGATAGGATTGACCCGCTAAGGTAAAACGAATCCCAGGCACATCTTGATAGGTAAAGACACATTCTACCCCTTCGAGGGCCTCTGCACGGCTGGTATCGATGGATTTGATGCGGGCAAAGGCATAAGGACTGCGAAGAATCTTAATCACAAGGGCATCCTTAGGTGCTAAATCCTCTGTATATACGGGACGTCCTGTGGCGATGGCCATGCCATCGATTTTGGGACTACCCTTTCCTACTATCTTCATTTAGGCCACCCCCAGGTATTTTTTGATGGCACGCAATTGGCCCATATAGCCGGTACATCGGCAGAGATTACCGGTTAAATAGTGGATAATCTCATCCTCGGTTGGGTTTGACAGCTCATTCTTCATAGCCAAGACGGTCATAATAAAGCCAGGACTGCAGAAGCCGCATTGCTCCGCTCCTTCTTCCACTAAGACCTTGGCAAAGGCTTCTGCCTCTTCCTTTACTCCTTCAATAGTGGTAATATTCTTCCCTTCGGCTCTCAAGGTGAGGTATGCACAGGATAGAGTAGGTTTCCCGTCAATCCAGACCGTGCACAATCCGCAACAGGTGGTATTACACCCTTTGCGAATGCTTAGCTGGCCATGGGCACGGAGGGTATCGGCGAGAAACTCGTCTTTTTTCCCTTGTAGGATTATTTTCTTACCATTAAGGGTTACTTCAATGTCCATGCTAACACCTCCTGAATCCCCTGCTTAACTAAGACTTTAGCTATCCCTTGGCGGTAGGTCGCTGATCCGCGGGCATTGGAGCCAAAGCTTAATTCTTGACTCATTTGATCGAGGATACCCTCAAGAACTTCATTTTTCTCTCCTGCAACCGTAAGGAGATCGAGCTTTGCTTGGGCATAGGCTTGAGTAAGCTGCGCAGAGGCTTTGCTCGCTAGCTTTGCCACTTGGGGTCGTGCGCCGACGATGATACGCCAATCTTCTCCTTTTTTAGCTACAGACGCGGTGAGCACGGGATAATCACTGGCTGAAATACGCAGGTTCTGATAAGAGGCGATCTGCGCTTGCTTAGGAATGATCACATGGGTTAAAATGTCTTTTTCGCGGGGTCTTGCTAGGAATTCCTCTAGGGGCAAGCGTCCCACCTTGACTAAATCCACTTCAGCATTCAAGGCTAAAAGTGCAGTGATTGGATCAGAAAAACCGTACTTAGAAAACACGGTGCCGCCGATAGTCACGCCATTGCGGAACTGAACGCCGATGATATTGCTCACGGCCTTGGGCAAAACTCCACAGAAAGATTCTTTCAATAAAGGATGGGTTTCGATCTGACGCAGGGTCGTCATCGCCCCTAGCCTAATGGTGTCATCTTCTTCCGTGATTTGGTCGAGATTTAATTTGGCTAAATCAATGCCGATCCCGATTCGTTTGGAACCCAGACGTAAAAAAGCGCAACCACCTAGGACAGTGTTGGTCCTTTGCTTGGTAAGTATTTGATACGCTTCTGTCAAGGTCTCAGGTTGTGCGATATCTCGTATAGTTAACACTTTATTTGCCCCCATTCATCCACTCTATAATGCCCAATAAAACAGAAGTTCCTAGGGTTCGAGCTTTATCGGAAACTGTCCAACAGTATTCTTCTATAAAACGGGGATCTATATCCCCGACTTTGATGCGAACATCACTACTTTCATCCATTACGATGGTGGTTCCCGAGCGTAGTAATCCTCGTACGACACCACTCAGATTCCCTTGAACCGGGGTCGCTTGCTCTCCTTGATGAATCAGTCCCAAGATATCTCCCGCTCGGACCTCTTCCCCAATTCTGCGCTTGGCTTCGAAGATGCCCGCCACCGGTGCATAAAGAACTCTTTCCTTGGTATAACCCATGACCGCTTCGGGAATACCTGTATTTGGTTCGCCGTAACCGGAATTGAGCAGGCGCCCTAAGTTATGACCGCGCATGGTTTCCAGCACCTTGTGTACATCTTTGCCGGCACAGAAACCCGGTCCCATGCCGATGGTTAGCGGTGCCCAGTCAATCGTTGTTCCTAGATTGCGTTTGGCCATAATAGCATCCACTAAAACATCGGGGCGAATCTGCGGAAGGTGCTTTAAGTCCGGATCAACAAGGATCGGAATTTTCCCTTGTTGCCAGACCCTCGGACATTCTAGAGGAGAATCGAGGTGAATTCCTTGGATTCCTTCGACCTCCCAAGATCCTTCGAGGATAGCCGTGCCAAAGCACACGGGCCAGCGTACCATTAAGGGTTGCGCTATCTCGGTCATGACCACTCGGAAGCCTGCTTTATGCAAAGCCCATCCCACTCCACTGGCTTGCTCCCCCGCTCCGCGAATGAGGACAATGGGTGAATCGGCTACATTTCTAGGAGTCATCATATCATTTACTCAACTCCTTTATTGCTTAACACGCTTATTCTGCTTCATGCTTCATGCTTCATCTAATTCATCCACTTCATCTGCTTCATCTAATGCATCAACACGATCAGGAACCTATGAGTGGTTCAAGAAAGATATCCATCTTTCCTCCGCAAACCATGCCCTCCTGTTCAGCAATTTCATGAGTTAAGTCCACTTGGATCAGAAGCGGTTCTTTCCTTTGTAGAGCGTTTAAGGCGTGACCACGGGCCTCAGCTTCCCCGCAACCCCCACCAATAGTACCGATAGTCCTTCCATCTTGGAAAAAGAGGACTTGAGCTCCTGCTTTCCTCGGGGTGGAACCTTTCGTGCTCACTATCGTGGCTAATACAGCTTTCTCTCCCTTTAATTGACTGATTGCGACAATGACTTTATGGTCCAAGTGGCATCCATCCTTCCATAGCGGTCGACCATAATCATCTCGGCCATGATGCTAATTGCTATTTCTTCTGGAGTTTGTGCACCTATATCTAAGCCAATCGGGGTATAGACCCGATCGAGGACCACTTGACTATAGCCATTTTCTCTTAGATTGCTCACAATCGTTGCTACTTTGCGGCGGCTGCCGATCATCCCCAAATAGGCTGCTTGAGGCTGCTTGAGCGCTTCTTCTAGGCAGGTTTGATCGTAGCGATGTCCGCGGGTCACGACGATGACATAGGTACTTTTATCGAAGGTTAATTCCTGAAGAGCACTGCGGAAATCTTGACAAATCACCTGATCCGCCTCAGGAAAACGTCCCTTATTGGCGAAGGAGGGACGATCATCGATGACGGTCACTTCATAATGCAGAAGCTTTCCCATCTGGACTAAGGGTAGGGCGATATGGCCTCCCCCCAGAATGATCAGCCGATGGGTAGGGGTAATCGGATCTAAAAATAGTTCAAGAGGAGAATCGCCTCGTTCCAAGGAAGGGTCACTCCCGATGAGCAGTCGCTCTGCTTCTCTCTGGCGAAGGACCTTCTGGATCGGTTCATGTAGCAAGGAAAGCAAGCCCTCCGGCAGCTCTCCGGCAAGAAGCTCTCCCTTGCTATTGACTAGAAATTTACTCCCACAGGGTAAATCCTTTGTCCCGCGTGTGATAACGGTCCCCAGAACACCACTTTCCTTCGTTTGGGTGAGAGTATTCATTTTTTGTATTAGGTCTGGATTCATTATCACACCACCTTCAGGCTCTCATCAAAGATAAGTTTAGCCCCCTCTTCGGGCCTTGGTAAAACATTTTTCCTAGCCATCCTCTTTAACAAATAAGTTGCTTTCCTGACTTAGCTTAGGGCGATGCTCTAGGTATTCGTTCATGGTATCGATGTCGAGAAGAAAGTCTTTTAGCACAGGAAAGGTTGTCCAGCGTTCCCGATAGCGATTCAGGACCTGCTTTCCGCCCTGTTCGCCTTGGAGATTCATTAATTCAGAGATATAACGCGAGTGAAAAAATACGGGAGAGCCAGTGACTTCTAATGCTTTAGGGACCAAGAAATCCGGTTCTTCTTCAATAAAAAAGCGAATCATCCGAGCTAGGGTCTGTTCATCCATTCCCACTTGGTCTCCGGGAATAAAGCAAACACCGGGCTCGACCTCGGAGTTATCTTTTAAACCGCAACGGATTGTCTCAGACAAGGGTTGCCCTGCGTACGATTGAATCCAGAAGTTGCTCTCTTCCCCAAGGCGATAGGCTGAGCAAGTTTGGGGAGCAATCACAAGAATCTCACAACACTCTTCCTGATGGGTGGCTCCTACAGAATGTTCTCGAATTGCCAATTGAAGGGTCCAGAGCACATGGCCAAGAAGGGTTGTATTTCCCCAGGGCAAAGACAGCTTATCCTGTCCCATACGCGAGGCCTTTCCGGCAGCCATTACCACAAATCGCAACATGTTAGGCTCCCTTTCTTGACATCTCCCTCCGCTAGGCGAAGGTGCCGAGGCCGGGTCCGACTAGGACGAGGGTTTAGCATTTCCCCTTCTAGCTTCTTAAGTAAGGCCTGGCCGGTTCCTTCGATAGAAGAGTGGGCAGATTTTTGGTCTTCGAAGATATTAAACAACACAATCCAAGACAGTTCTTGGTACTCAGAATAAAATGCTGGGGAATTTAAGATATAATCTGCAGCATTTTCAATAGTCCATAGTCCGCCGAGAAGTTCGGGACATAGCTCCGATCGGTGGATTTCCTCTTCGGTGAGTGTTCCCCCCCAAAGTCCTCCGGAGATTAGAAGGATGGCTACTTGACTTCTTAAGGGTATCTGAGGCTCATGCTGATTCCAGCATTTTAGTTTTCTCCCCCGCGCTCCATCTCCTTCAATGAGCCAAACCCCACTGTCCTTCGTTTGCCCATTCAGAGCTTGATCCACGACCTGCACCCTAGGTCCCAGCCATTTATTCTCTTCACCGTTCCTTTTGTACCAAAAGCAAGGTGTCTCGGTGTCTTGCGGAGGTGGAGCATCAGGATGCTCCCAGCTCTGCCAAAAGGAGCTGGACATAGGATAAACCTTGGTCGTCGTTGTGCCAATGACTCGTCGCCCTTGGGAGTAAATTTCTTGAGCTAAGGCTTGCAAGGCGGTGGTTTTTCCCCCTGCGCCGATAAAGACAATCACCTCAGCATAACCTGTCATCTCCCATAGGGTGACTGTTTTTTGTCTGAGCATTTTATCTTCACCTCGACCCGCCTAATTTATTAACCGTATCTATCTTTCATTAACCACTAGGGATAAGTTTCTCAGCGATAGATAATGGGGTTCTTTTCAATCGAAGCAAACCCCAGTATTCATTTTTATCATGGCAGAATCGCCCTATCGATGCAACCCATATTTCCATAATTCTCACGAAATGGGTGGAGATTTCTCCCCACCCACGCTTTCCTGCTATTCATAGCAGGAATATCCATAATAAATAAACGCATCAATGCACGTTTTAAGGCATTTTTTCAGTGTCCGGTGTCCCACATAGTGATTTCAATTTAGTAATTTTAATTCAGTGGTTTTCTATTTTGCTGTACTCGCCGCAACTTCGGGGGACTGTTCTTCCTTCTTTGCTCCGGAAGTAGGTCCATTGAAGAATGCATTAAGCAAAATTGCTGTAATGGAGCCTAAGGTAATTCCGCTGTGGAGGATAGTTTGGGTCCAAGCTGGGAAGAGGGAGAAAAAGTTTGGCGAAACCAAAGGAATGAGCCCAATGCCAATGCTAATAGCAACGATAAACAAATTATGATTATTGCTAAAATCCACTTTACTTAAAGTCTTGATCCCATTGGCTGCTACGATACCAAACATAGCAATACCAGCGCCACCAAGGACTGCACTGGGGACAGAGGCGACGACCGTAGCCACTTTAGGGAACAGTCCGAGCACAACTAATATCACACCGGAGCCAGCGACCACGAAACGGCTTTTGATCCCGGTGAGTCCTACCAGACCCACGTTTTGTGCAAAAGCGGTATAAGGGAAGGCGTTGAAGATTCCACCGAGCATAGTGGATAAGCCGTCCGCTCTTAAGCCGCGGGTTAAGTCATCTTCACTTATATCTTTACCGACAATTTCACCGATGGCGAGAAAATCCCCGGTCGATTCGACCATTACGACGAGCATCACGAGAATCATGGCAATGATTGCTCCCAACTCAAAGGTGGGTAGTCCAAAGTAAAAAGGTGTATCGATGCCGATCCAAGCGGCGTTGCCTACCCCAGTGAAGTTTACAAGCCCTAAGGGAACAGCCACAATCATTCCAACAACCAAACCAATGAGTACACTCACATTGGCAAGAAAACCTGTACAATATTTATTGACGAGCAGAATGGTCAAGAGTACGATACCTGCTACTCCTAAAAAGGTCAGAGAACCATAATTCGGGTTGCCTACCCCTCCGGCAGCCCAGTTGACACCCACTTGTAGGAGTGAAATGCCGATAATGGTAATGACACTTCCCGTGACGACCGGTGGAAAGAAGCGAATCAGTTTACTAAAAAAGGGTGCAATTAAGAGGGTAAATAATCCAGCAATAATGACTGCGCCAAAGATTCCTGTCATACCTTGATTCTGAGCAATCATGACCATAGGTGTTACGGCAGCAAAAGTAACCCCTTGAATAACGGGAATACGGATGCCGAATTTCCAGAAACCGATAGTTTGGATTAAAGTTGCAATACCACAAGTGAATAAGTCCGCATTAATAAGAAAAGCTGTTTGTTCTTTGGTTAATCCTGCTGCCCCCGCGATGATCAAAGGAACAGCTACTGCTCCGGCGTACATGGCGAGTACGTGCTGTAGTCCGTAAAGGAAAAGTTGCCCAAAAGGTAATACTTCGTCGACTGGATGCTTTGCTTGATTGGCCACAGGAATTTCCTCCTCTTTCTGATGCAGTTCTTTCTTTACATTTTGAGCTTAATAAAACTTAGCTTACCCTGAAAGCAAACAAAAACCAGGAAGAGTGTTTAACTCAAAAAATGAGTAAAACACTCCGCCTGGCTATAATGATGCGCAGTACGGCACAGTTTTTGCTCATAGTCAGGCCATTTACGGCAGCCTGGTAGAAACTTGCAGACCCTATCTCTGCGGATATATGAACAGTATGAAATTAGTACAGTCCTTATTGTAACTAAGACTTCTGCGAAGGTCAATAGCTTTTTTCGAACATTATCGGCAAAATATCATAAAAAGTTCGATATCTACCTTCACCCCTCGGGTAACTTCAAATTCATTGGATGACCCCCAATTGGAGCAATAGTTTATTTATTGCTTGGGTGTCGATGGGCTTGCCAAGGCAGCCCTCACAGCCGATGTCAAACGCTCTTTTGGTGTAGTCTGTTTCATCTAGGGCCGTAGTTAAAATGACTTTAACACGTTGATTACCTTTGACTTTCTTCTTAGCTTCATAATCCCGAATCGCTTTTAAAGCCTTAACCCCGTCCAGTTTAGGCATCATGATATCAAGAAAAATAATGTCGTAAGGTTTATTCTCTTGCATGGCCAGAGAATATGCTTCTAACGTTTCTAAACCATCGACCACCCGATCGACTTCACCGTATTGAGATAGAAATTGGGCCAAAAATAGATTGCTTGCTGTATCATCTTCTGCCACGAGTAGTTTCATTCCGCTTCCCCCCACTCAAATACTTGTATTCCAGCTCTAAACTGCATACATAATCCTTTGCTTCGTCAGGATTCCCCCGTCGAGCTGCTAGTTCCATTTTGAAGGCCAAAGTTTTCATTCGATCAGCATCTAGCACTGAACAGCGCTCCTTGATACGATGGGCAATATGTTCTAGCGCCACCACATCACCACTAGTCATGGCAATCTGCAATTTATTTAGATCAAAGGCCATTTCCATAAGCTCTCGGTCTCGGTTCAACCGCGACCAAGATGGAGTGCTTTTTTGGGTGCTTACCCCCTCATCGGTGATGCAAATATCCACCTCAAGATTTTGGCTTTCTGGCCCTGTGTTCTGGGCAACTACCTTATTCAGGGTCATGACCAATTCCTCCATCATGACGGGCTTGGGAATATACTCATCCATGCCCGAACTAAGGAATCTCTCTCGGTCTGCTTTTAAGGCATAGGCCGTCAAGGCAATGATAGGGGTATGATTTTTAGCACCCTCCATGTGCCTGATTCTTTTTGTAACCTCCATCCCGTCTAGCTTAGGCAACTGAATATCCAAAAGAATAACATCATAGGGATTCCTTTGATAAAGAGCTAGGGCTGCTTCCCCATCCATGGCAACATCCACATCATGCCCATGTTTTTTGAGCATTTCTGTAATCACTAGAGAGTTTACAAGATGATCTTCCGCAAGCAAAATCCGATAGGGTCCTAAGTCCCGTTCCTTTAAATTTTCGTTCGTTTGCTCCAAAGTCGGAATGAGAGAGGGCTTTCCAAAATGTTTAAACCTTAAGATAAAGCAAAAGGAGCTTCCTTTTCCTTTTTGACTCTCTAGCCAAATCCTCCCCCCCATCATTTCAACAAGTTTCTTAGATATTGCTAAACCTAAGCCGGTTCCTCCGTACTTGCGTGTAATGGAGCCATCTACTTGATTAAATTGCTTAAAGAGTTTGGCTTGGTCCGCTTTAGATATTCCAATTCCAGTATCCATGATAGTGAATTTGAATTCCCAGAAGTCCTTATCCGATTGTATGCATTTAAGGGAAAGAGAAACTTCACCTTGCTCAGTAAATTTGATAGCATTATTCAGCAGGTTATTGAGCACTTGCTTGATCCGACCGGGATCCCCTATCAGATTGTTTGGAATATTGGCTGGTAAAATAGTATTGAGGTCCAGTCCCCTCCGTTCAGCTTCCGGAGCATGGGTCTTGATCGTGTCTTCGATAACTTTCTTTAGGTTAAAGCACATCTCATCTATTGCTAATTTTCCCGCCTCAATTTTAGAAAAATCAAGAATGTCATTAATGATCTTAAAAAGAGAATAGGCCGAGCTCTTAACGACCCTTAGATTCTCTCTCTGGCTCTCATCTAAGGCGGTCAAAAGGGTTAAATCAATCATGCCAATGATGCCGTTAATGGGTGTGCGAATCTCGTGACTCATATTCGCTAGAAATTCACTTTTGGCTCGGTTGGCTGCTTCCGCCTTTTCTTTAGCCGAATGCAGCTCTTGCTCAACCTGCTTCCTCTTCACTTCGATCTCTCTGCGCTCGGTAATATCTCTAGCAATAGAAAGTAACATCTTTTGCCCGCTTCGTAACATGTATTGTGCTTTAACTTCCACGGGGATTTCTAAGCCCTTCTCCGTCAAAATTGCTCCTTCGAAGGGAAGATAGCTTTCTTCTAATTGGGTTTGAGAATGTTCATCGGCAAAATTGACCGGACTCTTGACTACAATAACTTCTCTGCCCTGATGAATGATCTCTTCCTTTGTTAGTCCGATAAGTTGAATGGCCATGGCATTGATTTCTTTGACACGGCCAATCTCGCCATTCTTCTTAACTTCATGGATAAAGATACAATCCGAGATTTTATCAAAAATCCCTCGGAACTTCTCTTCACTCTCTAGGAGAGCTACCGCTGTATTCTTCCTGTCCGAGATATCACGAATTATGCTGATGAGAACCCGTTTATCCCCTATAATTACACTTTTTGAATTTACTTCTGCGGGAAAACGGGTTCCGTCTTTGCGCATATGTACTGTCTTAAAAAAAATTCCCTCTGTGCGGGCCTTAAACATCTGTTCCCAGGCTAAAACCGGCTCCACCCGCAGCTGAAAAACAGTTAGAGCCAATAGTTCTTCTCGGGTATACCCATAGGCTTGGATTGCCGAGGTATTAGCATCCAAAATCAAGCCGCTTTCGTCGAAAAAGAAAATGATATCCTGAGCATTTTCAAAAAACACTTGATACCTCATACAGTTTTCTTCCACCCACAATTGCCGAGAAATCCGTTCTTCAGCCTCACTAAGCACCCTTTTCACCTCAATCTATACTACTTTTTTCACAAGATGGTCTAGACGATTCGACGAGCTTTTGACCAACAGGGGCCACCGAAGCTAGGATGTAGTTAATTGCTGCTAGAGTATTTTCTTTAAGGGAAAATCGATAGTTTTCGGTTCGCCACTTCAAAATCATTCGATCAAATGTACCTAAGATGATATCGACAAGCATCTCACTGTCTATGCTAGGGGCGACCTCGCCCACTTTCTTTGCTTGATCAATTATGTTCTTCATAACCATTGTTCGATCGGAAAAAACTGCCAATACCTTTTCCCTAAGCTCTGTTTCATGGATTAATGCACCATAGGATTCCAGCACCGAAGTGATGGCCGGGTAGTTTTCATAATAACTTAGAATCCCTTGAATAATATGCAGCATCTTGTCTCTGGGAGTAATTTCTTTGCGACAAGCCGCCACCGCCAGGACCTCATCAAACTGCGAAAAATGTTCAAGCACAGCTATAATTAAAGCATTTTTAGTATGATAGTGTTTGAAAATCGCGGCCTCCGAAACTCCCTCACGCTGGGCAACCTCCCGTGTAGAAAGACCCTGTAAGCCCTTCTCATGGATTATGGTTACCGCGGTTATAACTAAGGTCTCTTTGCGGTTGATCATTTTTGTATTCATATATTCACCTTAAGCAAGCAAGTAATGATTTCTTACTCATCCTTCCATACTTCTATTAGGACTTACACGGTTACCCAACAGCTTAAAGTCCATTATTTAGTTTCGCTACCACGATTATACCATATTTTCCTATAATGCGTGAAAAACGTCTAAAATCTCGCGGTTTTAGACGTTTCCCTCTTGCAGTGCTTTCATACACCCTTTGGTGTCATGATTCCAGTAATTTTACTAGAATATCTACCCTACCCGGATCAAACTGAGGGCAAGGTTACATTACCCGTACCTTGCCCTCACTTCTTGTATTTATACTTTAAATCTCGTAATAATCGTATTTAGGTTTTTAGCTAAATCGGACATACCTTCAGCCGAAGCAGCGATTTCTTCAATGGATGCTGTCTGTTCTTCCATGGAGGCCGTAACTTCCTCTGTGGCAGCGGAATTTTCCTCAGCGATTGCCGAGAGATTCTGCAAGGAAAGAAGAATCTCATTTTTCATTTTTTCCATTTCAGCGCCAGATACATTCAACTCTTCCACAGCCTTGATAGCTCCATCCATGGCTTCCGCAATCAAGCGATACTTATCTTTACTACTAATAACCTTCTCTGCTTGTTGCTTCGAAATAGTGGATACTCTCTCCATAGTCTTGACAGCATCTTGGGTGTTATGCTGCAATTCCTTGACTACACTATCGATGGACTTGGTCGAGGTTGAGGATTGCTCGGCAAGCTTTCTAATCTCTTCAGCAACTACCGAAAATCCTCTTCCAGCTTCTCCTGCTCTGGCTGCTTCGATAGCTGCATTGAGAGCGAGTAGATTGGTCTGATCTGCTATAGAAGCGATGACGTTACTAGCTTGCTCAATCTTCTGAGAACTCTCATTCGTTTTGATGATGACAGTGTAGATTTCTTGAGTAGCCCCATCACTTTCTTCAGAAATTCGAGACAACTCTTCAATTTCCTTGAGGCCTTCATCGACAACAACAGTCACTTTTTGAGCGGCGCCGTTTAAGGCTTTAGTATGTGACATGTCATTCTCAATAGCTTGACCAAGGTGTGCCGCTTTCGTCGAGCCTTCTTCCGTATTGCTGGCTTGTTCCGTGGCCCCTCTGGCGATTTCAACAACAGCCTTGGCTACTTCTTCAGCGACGATAGAGCTTTGTTGGGTCGCGGAAGTCAACTGCACTGAGACAGCGGCTACTTGCTCAGAGGATGCTTTCACATCGCTGATAAACTCTCTAAGGCTTGTTGTAACCACTTGAAATCCTTTGGCTAAGTCGCCAATTTCATCTTTCCGTTTAAGCAAATCTTCAGGCACATTTTGGGAAACATCCAGATCAGCGATGTACTCGGAATGGTTTGCAACCTTAACAATTGGCTTGGCGATAGAATTTCCTATGATAAGAACTAGGCCGATGCTCACGAGCAAAATAATCGTTCCCACGATTAAAATACTCGTGCGCAGTGCGGGAATGGCTGCTAAAACTTCGTCTTCATTTGCGGTTATGACAAAGATCCACTCGCTACCTGGGATAGGTGCATAACCCGCATACAAATCTTCCCCGTCCATGGAATAATCACTGACCCCTTGCTTATCTGCCAGCAATTTTTCAAATAATGCGGCCACAGATGCCATAGACTGATCTTCCTTAACTGCTTCGATGGGGTTGAATTGACTAAACACTTTATCTCTGTCGGGATGGGCAACAATAGTCCCTTGACTGTTAATCATATAGCCATAGCCATTTTCCCCATACCCCGTGTCATCGGTGATCAGACTTAAGGCGTCGCCATCTCGGCGCCCCACCAGAGCTCCTACCACTTGACCATCTTTCTCGATTGGGGCAGCATACATGAGGACCAGGGAATTTGTCACTTTACTGATGATTACGTCCGATACATTCGATTCTCCATTTAAAGCTTTCTTAACATACTCCCGATCACCTAAATTACTGGTTGAACCATCTGAATAGTTGACTGAGCCATCCAACTGCACCACACCGATATCCAAAAAGCTTGTTCTATCCACTTGCCTTTGCAATATGGGCTGCTGGACTTGCCAGTCCATGCTTACGATATCATTTCTTAAGGCAATCATTTCTAAAGCAATCTTTTGGGTTTCCAACCGGCTTTCCGTTAGTTTAGCCGCTTCGCTGGCAAGTGAGCCGAGAGTTTTTTCAGCTTCTTTCGTAAGTGCATCACTGGCTGTTAGCACGGAGACGGCGCCCAAGGCCATTGATGATATCAATACTAAAATGGTGAAATAGACCACCAATCGTGTGCGAATACTTTTCAACTTAATACTCCTCATTTCTTTTTAGTTCTTTTCCTCTTTTCCCTTTTGAGTACTAACATATATAGTAAGCTCGGCGAAAATGTTCTTTGAACAAAATTTTTGCAAGCTCCTGCTGAGTAATTAATTTATTTTGCTGATAAAACAAAGGTAGGTAATTACTCACTTTCCTTATTCTTCTTGATTTATTATCAAATACAACAAGAAATATGTCAATACAATATTTAAGTTGCTTAAAACTCTTTTTACGATAATATTCGACATGTATCTTTGACATCTGTAGAAAAAAAAGTCGAAGGCTCTTCACCTCCGACTTGTGTTCGATAATGATTTATGATGATTATGGGTTAAGTTATAATCCCTTGGTTAAAACAACAGACCGTATTACGTGTTTGCTTGGCCTGGTACAAGGCCCTGTCCGAAAAATTGACAATGAGATCTGTTGGATTCGTAAGATGTTTCTCTCTTCGTCTGACTTCTTGAAGGTTTTTAAAAGAAACCACTCCCGCACTAATCGTCACTTGGTGAGATTCCACGGCAGGGCCAAAATCATGAGCTTCGATCACTGTGCGGATTCGATCGACTAGACTGGCAGCCCCTTCTTCACTAGTCTCCGGTATTAATACTGCAAACTCCTCACCACCCCAGCGAATCACTGAGTCGCTGGCTCTCACGCTGTGACTTATTATGTTGGCTACTTCTTTGATGACTTTATCACCGGCGAGATGTCCATAGGTGTCATTAATTATCTTAAAACGATCAATATCAATCATGGCTAATGAATATTCTTTTTGTCTGCGAGCGTACTTTTCAATATCAATATTAAGGCGTAGATACATGAAGCCTTTATTGGGCAGACCTGTTAGAGCATCTGTATAGCCTTTAATCGCAAGGGTCTCTACGAATCTTCCTAATATGATTCCATTATAGATGAGGACCGCTACAGCGAAAAACCAAACCCAACGCGCTTGTTCCAGAGGCAAAACCCAATAAATTAAATAGACAAAAATCCAGAGGCCTACGCCTGCAAGTGCGAGGATTAAACTTGGATACGCTAAAAACAGCTTCTTAAGGCCATTTTTAATTATATCCATTCCATCCACACCTTTCGACGATTATCATTCAATAGATTGTAATTTCCTGCACAAGTGCCCGTGCCTATTTTACTAGTCCATGAGGTATGTTAGTGATAAATATCACTGACAATTACTATAATTATCAGTGATATTTCTACGATTACAGTCAAAATATAGTCATAACAACATAATAAATGATAAACGGCATGTAATAAAAACAAAAATAAAAATGTTATAAATATAAAATAGTATAAATTATTTAATAATCATTAGTAAATATTTACATTTCCAATTGAATTTTATTATTCGCTATACAGTACCATAATCCTCTATTAAATAGAAAATAATAATTTTAATGGTCAACAATAAAAAAGTAGCAATGTCAAGTCATTGCTACTTTCTCTGGTTTGTAAGCTCACTTTGAACTCATATGATTCAAAAAGGCTTGGGTACGCATGTGTTGAGGATTGCCAAACACCTCTTCCGGATCACCTTGCTCGATAATCTCACCATTGTCCATAAATATAACGCGATTTGCCACTTCACGAGCAAAGCCCATTTCATGGGTCACTACAATCATGGTCATATGCTCTTCTGCAAGCTGTCGCATAGCTTTCAGCACTTCGCCGGTTAATTCAGGATCCAGAGCAGAGGTGGGTTCGTCAAAGAGCATGATATCAGGCTTCATGGCTAAGGCACGGGCAATAGCTACACGTTGCTTTTGGCCCCCGGACAGTCGTGACGGATAGCTGTTCAGCTTATCTTGCAAGCCTACCTTATACAGCAGTTCCTCAGCTTCCGGGACAATCTCTTCCTTCTTGACCCCTTTCACGGTTATGGGTGCTTCGATGACATTATCGAGAACGGTCAGATGCGGGAACAGATTAAACTGTTGAAAGACCATCCCCATCTTACGACAGATCATGCGTGCCTGTGTTTCTTCGGCGTACATTACTTTCCCATCAGAAGTTGTGGTCACTAATTCATCGCCTTCAATGACAATGCTTCCGCCATCAATGTTTTCTAGCCGATTGAGACAGCGAAGGAAGGTGCTTTTCCCCGAACCAGAGGGACCGATAATAGCGACCACTTCGCCTTTATGCACTTCCAGAGTGACACCCTTCAGAACTTCCAACTTATCGAACTTCTTTTCGATATTTAAGGCACTAATCATTTTCATCCCATATCACCCCAAATCCCTAATCATCGTAGATCGCATAACGCTTCTCCAGCTTTTGAAAGCCATAAGTCAAAACCAAAGTCATAATTAAGTAGAATATCCCGGCAACGATGAAGGGGGTCATAGTAAAATCCCGCTGCACTAAAGCCTTCGTGGTGCGTAGCAAATCATTCATGGCTAAGACATAAATCAATGAGGTATCTTTGACAAGGGTAATAGTCTCATTGCTTAGAGGTGGCAAGACCCGTTTAATCACTTGAGGAAGAACAATACGGCGCATGAGCTGACTATAGGTCATGCCTAAAGCTTTAGCCCCTTCATATTGACCCCGGTCGATGGACTGAATGCCCGCCCGGAAGATCTCCGCAAAGTAGGCTGCATAATTCAAGACAAAAGCCAAGATAGCCGCTTGAAAATCGGTGAGAACGAGTACTTCCCCGACCACAGGAATAAAAGGCAAACCAAAATAGACAAATAAGAGCTGAAGCATCAAAGGGGTGCCGCGGAAAATCCATATATATATACTGATTCCTGAGTTCAGTAGCTTAAAACGAGAAATACGTCCTAAAGCCAGCATCAATCCTAAGGGCAAGGACATTATAATGGTCACAAAAAATATTTGCAAGGTGACCACCGTGCCGTCAAGCATGGGGCCGAGAATCTGTAGAATATAGTCCATCTTGTCTCTCCTCAAATCATTCTCTGGGTAACTTGGACAAACCTATAGTACCACAGAAAAGGCCAATGGATAACCCATCAGCCTAATCTTATAAGAACGGATTGTTTCTTAATTACTTAATGATATCTTCACCAAACCACTTCTTAGCGATTTCAGCAGATACTCCTTCGGCCTTCATAGCATCTAAGGCGCCTTGTAGCTTGCCTAAGAGTTCGGTATCGTCTTTGCGGAGTCCAACACCATATTCTTCTTCGCCGAAGTTATCTTCAATAACCGCATATTCGCCCGGTTTTTTGCTCATGTAATAGCGAGATACGACTTCATCAGCCACCACGGCATCGACCCGGCCAATTTTTAATTCATTAAGAGCCGCCACATAATCGGCATAGGTTCTGATTTCCTTAAAGGTCTTAGCCACTTCAGGCTCTGAATTGATAGCATCGAGACTGGAGCTACCTTCTTGGGTCCCGATCACTTTACCGCTGAGGTCTGCTTTGGTTTTAATATCCGAATCGGGGAGAACGACGATGATTTGATGATTGGCCATGTAAGGTTGTGTAAAGAGGATGTTTTTCTTTCTATCCTCGGTGATGGTTAAACCGTTCCAGATCATATCGATCTTTTTGCTGTTGAGTTCAACTTCTTTACTATTCCAATCAATGGGCTTGAATTCTACTTCCATATCCAAGCGGGAAGCAGCTTCTTTTGCCATCTCGACATCAAAGCCGACTAATTCGCCCTTATCATCGCGAAAGCCCATGGGGGCAAAGGTATCATCCAAACCGACCACGATCTTTTGTGGGGTTGCTGCCTTTTCTCCATTTGGGGTTCCGGTGCTAGCGCTACCACAACCGACTAATACTAATCCTGACATAACGACAGTCATTGCCAAGGCAATTAACTTCTTCATATGAACAACTCCTTCTCTCTCTAGGGATAATCATGATGCTATTTTACTTTAATACGCTAAAGAGGTAAAAGAGTGAACTGGCACATTATTGCAGGATATACTCATCTATCTTCGTCAAGCTTGCCCAGGCTCTTTTTTTTATAGTATTTAACTTTTTTCGCAATTTCTACCCGAGCAGCATACGATCGTTGTCTAGGGCGGTGCCGCTGCGGGATTCGAACTGCTCGATGAGGCGATCCACTGTCATTTGTTTTCGTTCCTGACCTTGAATATCCATGATAATTCTTCCTTCATGCATCATGATGGTTCGTGTACCGAACTCTAAAGATGCCTTCATGTTGTGGGTGATCATCAGGGTACATAGCTTTTCTTCATCAACTATTTGCCGGGTTATACTCATGACCTTCTTGGCGATGGCCGGGTCAAGTGCTGCCGTATGCTCGTCGAGGAGAAGAATTTTGGGCTTTACTAAGGTGGCCATAAGCAGTGTCAAGGCTTGGCGCTGTCCTCCGGACAAGAGCCCTACCTTGTGTTTCATGCGGTTCTCTAGACCTAGATCTAAGAGTGCAATCCGTTCTCTGAGGAAATCCAGCTCTTTTTTCGTGATGCCGGGGCGGAGGCTGATGGGTTGACCTTTGGCTAAGGCAATCGCCAGATTTTGTTCAATGGTCATATCAAAGGCCGTCCCTTTGAGGGGGTCTTGAAATACCCTGCCTATAGATTGGGAACGCTTGTATTCAGGGAAGTAGGTGATATCTAGGTCGTCAAGGAGAATCCGCCCTTCTTCTATTTCATACATGCCTGAGATGCAGTTAAAGAGGGTGGATTTCCCTGCTCCATTCCCACCAATGACCGTCACAAATTCACCCGGCTGCAGGACAAGATTCACCTGATCCAGTGCCCGCTTTTCGTTGCTACTGCCGATACCGAAGGTTTTGCTGACTTCTTTTAGCTTGAGCATTTGAATCGTTCACCCCTTTCACTGCAACCTCTTTTTGGTACCTTGCTGGGGAAAGTGTCTTCTTTTCATGGTGGCAAATTGCTTTTTAAGGATGGGAGTGGACATAGCTAAGGCAACAATTACAGCAGAGACGAGCTTTAGATCGGTGGCCGGCATGCCCAACTCGAAGGCAATGGCAATAATTAAACGATAGAGTATCGACCCTAATATCACAGCGATCAACCGCCGCATTAAGGATTTTGCCCCAAAAACAACTTCCCCGATGATAACCGAAGCCAGCCCGATGACCACCATACCAACGCCCATAGCTACATCGACAAAGGATTGATACTGAGCAATCATGGCTCCCGAAACAGCCACAAAACCATTGGCTATCGCAAGGCCAACAAAAATGGTCAGGTCGGTGTTTACCCCGAGTGCTCTCACCATCTGGTCATTATCTCCTGTTGCCCGCACCAGAAACCCCAAGCGGGTATTCAAGAATAGGAAGAGGACGACAAGACAAAAGGCCACAGTAATAGTAGCAAAAATGAGTCGACTATAGTCTCCACCCACCAGCTTTTCGAATTCGCTGAACACGGTGGCTTTATTCATAAGAGCAATATTGGCCCGTCCGCTCATTATTTTCAGGTTAAGGGAATACAGCGCAAGCATGGCGAGAATCCCCGCCAAAAGAGCCTGTATCTTCAATTTCGTATGGAGAAAGGCGGCGATACAGCCGGTTCCGCAGCCGACAACGAAGGATAGAAGCACTCCTAAAAAAGGATGGCCACTCATACTCATGACGACAGAAATCGCAGCGCCGGTAACAAAGCTTCCGTCAACCGACATATCCGGCATATTCAGGGTGCGGAAGGATATGAATACGCCTAGGGCCATGATTGCATATATAATTCCGAGTTCGATAGAGCCTTGAAAGGCGAAATTCATAGGTGGTGGTCGCTCCTTTACGTCTTAGCTTTTTAGGGGTCTCCAGGATTTTGCTATACACGTTCGCTCAGAAAGCTGCGCGCACCCGTTCTAACGCTCAAGCTCTGCGCTACGTCGGGTTACCTGACTAAATCGCCATCCCGAAAAGCGAGCGAGCTTTTCGCACTTGTTTGGCTCTCTAGTCAGTTGGAAACGTCCTGTTTCCAACCCGACTCCGCTGCGGCTTTTCGCGAAGAACGAGTAGCCGCTCGCTTTGAAGTCGCTCTCTTCCGTATAGCAAAATCCTTGGGTTTTCTTTTAAGGTAACAATAATATATGAGCCACGGAAAGTGTGACAGGGGGACAGGTTCCCTGTCCAAACCCTGCAAACTATGGGGTCCGTGCCTGAAATCCTGCTAGTCCGCTTTCTTACTTAAATACTTCTGCGGCTTTATTGATGACATCAGTGGAGAAGGTGACGCCGATGGCGTCTGCTGTATTTTGGTTAAGATAGATATCCATATCGGTCATGGATTTTACGGGGATATCGCCGGGGTTTTTGCCGTTGAGGATTTCGGAGGCCATTTTTGCCGTTTCTTGACCGAGGATGGTGTAGTTGATGCCATAGGTTGCTAGGCCGCCGTCTTTGACCATGGAATCGGCTCCCACGTAGACGGGAATTTTTGCTTTATTAGCAGCTTGGGCCACAGCAGCCATGGCACTGGCGACAGCATTATCGATGGGGATGAAGATAGCATCTACATCTCCGGTGAGGGCGTTAACTGCTTGTAGTACCTCAGAGCTATTGGTAACCGTAGCTACTTCAACTTTGATGTTCTTCTGAGCCGCATACTCCCTGAGGTTTTCGATAACGGACACGGAGTTGGTCTCACTGGTATTGTAGAGGGCGCCGACGGTTTTTATCCCTGGGGTAATTTGCGCAGCTAGTTCCATGATCTTTTCGGCGGATACTCGGTCAGAGGTGCCTGTGACGTTAGCACCGGGTTTTTCCATTGAGCTGACAAGTCCTGACCCGACGGGGTCTGTGGCCGCTGAGAAAACAATAGGAATATCTTTAGTTTCATTGACTACCGCTTGAGCCGATGGGGTGGCAATTGCAATAATCAGGTCGTATTTATTGGCAACAAACTTTTGGGCAATCGTTTTGAGATTGGTTTGATCACCTTGGGCATTTTGATAGTCGATGGTGATATTTTCGCCATCTTTAAAGCCTTGGGCAGCTAATTCGGCAATCGTTGCTTCACGAATAGTATTCAGAGAGGGATGTTCGACGATTTGAACAATCCCGATCTTTTTCTTGCCTTCATTGGCTGATTTCCCTTGATCCGTGTTACTTGAGCCACAACCCGTGACGAATAAGGATAGTGCTAATACTCCACTTAAGATTCCCGCAAATTTCTTTTTCATTTGAAGATCCTCCACTCTTTTTCAATTTTTTTGATTAAGATTCGAGGGTTCTTCCCTGCAATTCCCATCCATCCGCCTCGATGCATGGGACGGTTCGTACCAAAACAAAAAACGCCTATCCTTAAGTCTAACCTTAAGGACAGGCGCTTAACCTGCGGTACCACCTTAATTGATGTATGAAAACCGATGCCCATACATCCTCTCTTGCAGGGTGCCATCACACCCTTAGCCCAATAACGCTGGCTGTGCGTCGTAAGCTACTCATTGCTTTTCACTCCGCCCTCAGGGGTCCATTTACTCGCTCCGTTACCTACCAGGCTTCCACCTATCCCGGCTCTCTTTAAGGTTGGTCTTGCGGTTTTACTTCCCCGTCAACAGTTTAGAATATCTTAACACATAATTTTTCCCAAATCAACAGGTAATTATCACTTGTTGGTGTCAAGTAGACGTGGGCAAAAATTCTATTCCTCGTAGTTGTGTAGATACGTAATAAAATCCCTTTATTTTCAGAATGCAGTCCAACTCTGGGGTAGACTTGACATGGGACCCCACGGCGGATGCTTCCATGGGTCAAGGCATGGGGCTCACAAGATGTATTCCTTTGGGGTAGGCCCCATCCCCCTGATTTAGGGTAGCATCAACCGCCCCCATGTCAAGTCTTGATCTGGGGTCTTTTGGTTAAACCTTACCGGTAGATCATCTCGCTAAATGTTTTGAGATTGAACATATTGCGAATGACTTTTCTTCCGTTTGTTACTGAACAGTTTGTGTAGGGCAGTTCTCCTCTATGTAGCGTGTATATTGACTTCTTAACAGCCTTCTTCAGTCCGCTTTTGCTATTCGTTATTGTTTCTACAAAGCGCTCAGCGAACCGGTCCGGGAGCTTTCCTGACACTAGGGCTGCTATCTTTTCCTTGAAGCCTTCTCCCATTTTTAAAGCGATTATTTTGGAGAGATGGGTTGCTCCTTGTTCGCTCCAGCTTTTTGCTCCTTTCATGCGGGAAGCGAAGACCCTCACTTGCCTTTCCATCGTGCCTAAATTCCTGTATTCTAAGCCCTCAGGGGCTTTGGGTAACGTAATATCTTCTCTGTCCTTATAGGGTACTATCCCGTCAATATTATTTCTTATGTAGCTTTCTAGTCTACTCAGTTTTTCTACCTCTTTAGTTACTCCGCCGCTTTCATATTTGAGCTCTTCAAGCTTCTCGAATACCTTTTCAAATTCTCCTTTCTTAAGCCATTTAAGGAGGGTTCTTCTGGCCTTTTTGTCCGATACATTTCGGGTGACTGCTTGGGCAAGATGAAAGGGGTCGAGTTGAAATTTATCCGTTTCTTGGTCATGATCTCGTCTTATCCAAGATGCTCCATCTCCATTTAGGACCCGATAAACAATTTCATCGACATTGTAATTCTGAGATAGTGTCGCATCTCTTAGTTCTTTCATCTCTTCAGCTTTCATGTAACCTGCAAAAGCCATTTTACCCACGGTTTCATACTCTTTGGATGATGGATATCTTGGCTTCCAGCCTTCATATGTGACGCTGATCTTAAGCTCTTTTCTCCCTCTGGAACTTCCCTTTTCTCTGCTCTTTCCTTGCATGGATAACCACAAGCCATCTGCTTCCTCAAAGAGAATGGGAACTTCTTTGCTCCCGCTTAATTCGTTTTTCTTAAAGGAGTCCACCCGTACCTTTTCTGCTTCAATTTGTTTTTCTCCCACGGCTTGAACGATGTTCCAAACTCCCTGGTGACTTATGGTTTGATTCGTTAAGGTTGAAACTGCTTGTGCTACCTCTCGGTAGGACATTTCACAACTGTATTCCAGGATTTTCTCTACGAGATTGGGAGACATAAATCCTATTGTTTCCATTCCCAAAGCTTCATCCAAAAGATAAACATACTCCTGACTGCCATCGTCTTTGGCTTTCCTATATATTGCTCGATCGACTGGCACTTCTCCCATCAGGGTCTTTATTGAGGTTGACTTTTTACCTCTATGCCTTAGAACTGCTTTATCCCTGCTCTCTGCAAGCTCGGCATCCATTTCTTCCAGAAAATTTTGGAGGAGCAGTTTGGCAACCTCACAACCTATTTTATAAAAATCTTTCTCAATATCCTTGAATGTTATCTTTTCTTTGGTTAAACTATTCATGTCACGCACCCCTGTATTTTGTTTGTGTGGTAACTACAAACTACAAGAAGTTCGTGATTTTGGGAAGAGTTTTTTTAGCTCTTCCCCTATTTTTTTGCTCTTTTGCCTACGATAATTTTACTCTAAGTTATCACTTATTTTAGAATGTAAAATTTTGAAAGCAGAGATAAAAACTGAGACCTGTCCCCAATTTTTATCAGCCTAGGAAACACACTGATAGACGGTATTTTTATGACTCTTGGCTACATACATAGCAGAGTCTGCCCTCTCAATCAATATATCTACGTCTTCAGGGGATTCCTGATCGTAAACCGTTACCCCAAAGCTACCCGTGACTCGAATCCGATAATTCATATATTCTACCTCGAGGGCTGCGACATTCTCTCTCATCCGTTCTGCTACAACTGTAGCCTGTTCAATATCGGTACCAGGTAAGCAAATAGCGAATTCTTCTCCGCCATAGCGACCAATGAAATCATAGGGTCTGACCATAGTTCCTAAACACTCGGCAAATTTCTGTAGAACATAGTCTCCTGCGAGATGTCCATAGCAATCGTTCACTCTCTTAAAGAGATCAACATCTACGATAATCATGGCAATGCTGCTTCCCTTGACCTCCATATTACACTAAAAAAACCCAAAGAAATTCTAATTATCGCAATAAGTTTGGTATAAGCATAAAAGATGAGAGAACTATTGGAATTCTTCCAAATAATTCTCTCATCGCTATTTTTACGACAAATTACTTTACACTTTTCAAGGCCGTCTCCCCAAATACTGGAGTAATTATTTTAGCATAAGGGGCCGTCTTGCTTAATTCACCAGAATCCTGTAAGGCTTGCTGTAAGACCTGGAGATCCTTTTCTAAGAGGACGGGATCCTTTTTCCAGCTGTTCTGTTCTTTATAGCGTTTGACAACTGTGGTGAGAATCTCTGCATCCGCATCGGGAAAATGGGGTTTGATAGCCTGGGCAATTTCCTCAGGCGAATGGGATTCTACCCAACGCTGTCCTTTATAGACGGCATTCGTGAACTTCTGAATAATATTGGGGTTCTTCTCTATATAGCTTTTCTTGGCGAAATAGGCAGTGTAAGGTACTTCGCCACTTTCTTTGCCTAGAGAAGCGACAATATATGCTTTGCCCTCTTTTTCCATGGCTGAACCTGTAGGTTCAAAGAGAATAACATAATCTCCTTGACCACCTAGAAAAGCTCCGGGCATGGCATTAAACTGCATAGTGGTATCGATAAAAACATCTTTGCCTGGGGTTAAACCATTATTGCGCAAAACGTATTGGAGGATAACTTCCGGCATTCCACCTTTTCTGCCTCCGATGATGGTCTTGCCTTGCAAGTCACTCCACTGGAAATCGGGGTCCTGCTCACGGCCAATGAGGAAAGTGCCATCACCATTGGTTAATTGCGCAAAAACAATGGCGTTATCTTCTTTGCCTTCATTATAGACATAAATAGATGCTTCCGGGCCGGCAAAACCAATCTCCACTTGACCGGTTAAGACAGCGGTCATGACCTTATCCGCTCCCCCACCGTTGGTGAGTTCGATATCCAGTCCCTCTTCTTTGAAGAAGCCTTGGGTCAAGGCGACATACTGAGGTGCATAAAAGATAGAATGGGTCACCTCGGATACTCTGATTTTGGTGAGCTGATTCTCTTTGCTACTATTATCCCCACAGCCGGTGAGAATTAGGGCTACCGTTAATGCTATCACCATAAGTAAGCCTATTCGGCGTTTCATAAAAACCCTCCCTTAATGATGCTCTCCAGATTTTAGTCACTACTTCTTACATGGATAGGTACCTAGAGATTCCTTCGGACTATTATTCTTCAGGATGCTTAACCATGAGTTTTTCGAATAACACCACCCCCTGATACATTAGTGCTGCAGCAACTCCTAAGATGAAGACACTCGTCATGACCAGATCCAGCTTGAATATCTGACCGCCATAGACAATCAGGTAGCCCAACCCAGCCTTGGAGACGAGAAACTCCCCGACAATTACGCCGACCCAAGATAGTCCCACGTTAATTTTTAAGGCATTGATAATCGTTGGGTAAGAGGCTGGGAGAAGTACCTTGGTGAGTACCTGAGTTTTTGTTCCCCCGAAGGTCTGAACCAGTTTGATCTTCTCTTGGTCAATAGCTATAAAGCCATTGAGAACTTCGAGAATGGTAACGATAAGGGAAATAGCTAGGGTCATAACGATGATGGCCGCCGGACCTGCTCCAATCCAAACGATAAAAATCGGTCCGAGAGCAATCTTAGGTAAGCTATTGAGGATGACAAGATAGGGTTCAGAGACTTTAGAGATAAATTCTGACCACCAGAGGATGATGGCAATTATCGTTCCTAGGATGGTCCCCAGTAAAAAGCCAACAATGGTTTCGATGCAGGTGACCGTAATATGGTGGATGAGCACCCCTTCTTGATGGAGATTAATTATGGTCTTGAGCACTCTAGAAGGCTGGCTAGTAATAAAGGGATCCACAATTTTTAGCTGGGCACAGAGTTCCCATAACCCGAAGGCAAGCACCAGAATCAAGACCTGCGTTAGCCTGACCTTAATCCGCTCCTGTCGCACTTTGCGAAGATAGGCTTTATGCTCAGGCGAAATGTTAGACATGGACATCCAGCTCCTTCCATATCGCTTGAAAGTAGGTCTGGAACGCTGGTATATCTCGTGATTTTAAAGGGGAACGCTTTTCACAGTTCAGATTAATAGAATAGATTTTTTTGATGGTTCCGGGTCTACGGGTAAGTACTACTACACGATCTGCCATGCTAATCGCCTCAGAGATATCGTGAGTGACGATGAGGGCAGTTTTGTTTTCCTGCTTGAGAATGGTGTAAATATCCTCATTGACGGCTAAACGCGTTTGATAATCTAAAGCGGAGAAGGCTTCATCCAGAAGGAGAATTTGGGGTTTGGTGACGAGGGTGCGAATGAGGGCTGCCCGCTGCCTCATCCCACCTGAAAGCTGGCTCGGGTATTTGTCGCGAAACTCGGAAAGACCATAGGTCTTTAAGAGGTGCTCTGTGTGAGCTTTTGTTTCAGGCGTTAGACTTTTTTGAATTTCTAACCCAAGCCGGATATTTTGCATGATGGTTCGCCATTCAAAGAGATGGTCCTTCTGCAGCATGTACCCTATCTTGGGAGAAGTTCCCTTGACGACCTCCCCATCGACAAGCACTCTGCCCTCTGTGGGGGGAATCAGTCCGCTAATAATAGATAAAAGAGTAGATTTGCCACATCCACTTGGGCCAACAATGCTGACAAATTCCCCTTCTTGAACATCAAGATTAATATCTTCCAGCGCAGGGATTTCGCCGTTGAGGGATTGATATGTCATGCCAAGGTTATGTAACTCCACAACCTTCCTCAATGTCCCTTCCCCCTTTCCTTTCATATCTGTAATAGTGTATTGAAGCCTTCGGGGATGGGTGAGTGTTTAACAATAAAAAATGCCCCTTCTCCAAGATGGAGAAGAGGCATTGATGCATTAAAAAGATAAGTAAAACGGTTTAAGAACCTCCTGGACTCCCTTGTCAATCCGCAAAATCTGGCTGCCGAGGATCTCCGCTTCACGGGGATCGTGGGTGACCATAATGAAGGGAATCTGCCACTGTTGCTGAACTTTAAGCAGTTCTTGCTGCAGCAAGGCTCGGGTATCGGGATCCAGGGCGGAGAGGGATTCATCGAGAAGCAAAAGCTCCGGTTCTGTCATCAACGCCCGGGCTAAGGCCACCCGTTGCTTTTCTCCCCCAGATATCTGGCGGGGGAACCGTTGTCGTAGATGAGCAATCTGAAGAATCTCAAGTATTTCCGTGACGCCCATGGACTGGTGAGAAGCTAGAGTTTGCCTTGGTTTTCCGTAGAGAACGTTCTTTTCGATGGTCATATGGGGAAATAGAGCGTAATCCTGAAATACATAGCCAATTCGCCGTTTGCGCACAGGGAGATTAATGTTGCGCTCCGATGAAAAGATGGTCTTGTCATTAATTATGATTTCACCCTGAGAAGGGGTTTGCAGTCCGGCTAAGCACTGAAGCACCGTGGTCTTCCCCGCTCCGGAAGGACCGACGATGGCAAGGATATGATTGTCTACTGTAAAATCAACTTCTAGGGTAAAGGAAGGAAGCTTTCTTTGCAATTGTACTTTGACCATTACCCCACCCTCCCATCGGACTTGGCGTTCTCTTTTCCTTTGCCCCAATGATTGAGCCCAAAGATAACCAGAAAACTGAACAGCACCATAATGGAAACCAGAATCCAAGCTTCCCGCGTGTTGCCACTTTCGCTGGCGAAGTAAATGGCTAGGGGCATGGTCGAGGTCTTCCCAGGAATATTTCCGGCTAGCATGAGGGTGGCGCCAAATTCGCCGAGGGAGCGGGCAAAAGCCAGAACAAAGCCCGCCACTACACCGTTCCAAGCTAAGGGAATCGTAATCGTAAGGAAGACCCTCAACTCCCCGGCGCCAAGGGTCCGGGCAGCCCTTTCCAACTGTGGGTCCACACTTTCAATGGCCGCTTTCACAGATTGATACATCATAGGAAAAGAGACAACCGCCGCTGCAATGACAGCTCCCCAGATGCTGAAAACGACTGTCACCTGAAAAAGCTCAGCTAATAGCTTGCCGATGGGGGCATTCTTACCAAACATGTAAAGTAGAACAAAGCCAACCACCGAAGGGGGCAACACTAAAGGTAGCGTCAGCAGTGATTCCACAATGGTCTTCCCCGTAAACTGGCGCTTAGCCATGAGCGTGGCAATGGGAATAGCAAAGCAGACTACGATTAAAACCGCAGCTGCTGCAACCTTCACAGATAAAATTATAGGCGAAAAATCAAAATCCATCTCTTATTCCTTCAATTGATTTGATAGTTGACACATGATCTCAAGAGTTATTTGTTATAACTGATGCTCAATGCTCATCTATTTTCCAGCGATCTTAAATCCATATTTAAAAAATATATCCTGGGCTTCGGTGCTTTGCAAATAGGTCAAGAATGCTTCGGCTTCTGCTTTATGCTTAGTAGCAGAAACGATTCCTGCAGGATAAATAATGGGCTTATGACTATCGGCAGGAAAGGACTCTACAACTTTGGCTTTTGTTGATCTTTGAGCATCGGATTTGTAGACCACACCAGCTTCCGCATTACCGGTCTCGACGTAGTTTAACACTTGGCTCACATCTTTGGCCATAACAAATTTGGGTTGCAAGCTACCCCAAAGCTCCAAAGAAGTGAAGGCCTCTTTGGCATATTTTCCGGCCGGAACAGATTCCGGTGTGCCAATTCCGATCTGGACAACGCTGTCTTTACTTAAGCCTTGGATGGATTTAACCTCTGTATTATCTGCTCCTACCACAAGAACCAATTCATTGCCCAGCAAATTTACAACACTTTCTTTAATCATCAAGTTCTTTTCTATCAGTGCATCCACTTGGGATTTGCCAGCTGAAATAAAGAGATCGGCCGGTGCGCCTTCCTCAATTTGTTTCTGGAGGGTACCGGATCCGGCGTAATTAATAATAAGCTTAATCTGAGTATTTTTCCCTTCGTAGAGAGTTTGTAGGTCTCCCATGGAGTCCTTCAAACTAGCTGCTACGGAAATAGTAAGCTCTGTTGGTTTTTCTCGAGGGGCATTAGCCGCTCCATTAGAATCGCTGGTTCCACTACCACTGGCACCACAACCAACTAAGAGAAGTGGCAAAATCAAACTACCTATAACCATAGTTTTGAAGAATCGCTTCATCTTTTTTACCTCCTACGGTTATCAAAAAAACACTGAGCCTAGCAACCGATTTAAATCACATTCGAAATAAACAAAACACAACAAAACTCAATTGAATTAACCGATATTCTACTCGCTAAAGACAATTGCAGCAATTCCCAACTAACTAAACGGCACATAACTGAACTTCACCCACATTATATGGTATGTTATAATAAATATCAATAATAAACTGTTCGACAATAAACTGATCAAAGCAAATTCGCTTAACTGCACACATCTAAATGCTACTTAGGCTTTTATCAATAATCTGTAAATACTACTGCATGTTAATGCAGTAATGAGAGGGGAGCTTCCCTTGTCCAATGTCACATACACTCCGGAGGAAGTCGCGAATATCCTTAAAATTTCGAAGTTCACTGTCTACGAAATGATTAAACGCGGGGACCTAAGTGCCTATCGGATTGGTCGCAAGTTTCGCATCCAAAATTCCGATTTGGACGATTACATTCGTAAATCTAAAGGAGGTTATTTAGCACAGCCAGCTACAATGACTTCAGCGCAATCTCCAAGTAATCCTCAGGGTAGAACCGTTTCATCCACGGCATCTACTCCTAACGGACTCCCTATAACACCGACACACTCTAATAACGCCCGCCGCTCAGACCTTCAAGATGAAAGCCTAGTCATCTGTGGCCAGGATATCCTCTTGGATATTTTAACTCGCCATTTACAAAAACAATTTCCGCATATTAGTTTTCTCCGCGAATATAGCGGTAGCCTCGACGGACTGATAGCTCTTTACCATGGACAAGCTAATGTAGTGACGACTCACTTATGGGACAGCCATACAAACGAGTACAATCTCCCCTATGTTCGCTATCTTTTGCCCGGGTATCCTGCCAGCGTTGTGAATATTGTCTATCGTATGGAAGGATTCTATGTCGCCAAAGGCAATCCGAAGAAAATTCTCACCTGGAAGGATTTGGCCAGACCGGATATCCGCTTTGTCAACCGCGAACGGGGCTCCGGGGCACGGGTCCTTCTGGATGAACAGCTTCGCTTGGCCGATATCCTACACCAAAGAGTTCAAGGTTATGCCGATGAGGAGATGTCCCACATGGCCGTGGCCAGCCGTGTGGCCCGCGGGGAAGCGGATGTAGGTCTGGGAATTGAGAAGGCCGCTATGCAAGTCAGCTCCCTTGATTTTGTTCCTTTACATAAAGAACGTTATGATATGGTCATCCTTAAGGAAGATCTTGTGAAGCCTCACTTTCAGGCTTTATTGAGCATTTTAAAGTCCGAGAGCTTCCGCAACGAGGTGGCGGGAATCGGCGGATATGATATTTCCGATATGGGGCGGGTCATGGGGGAGGTTTAGACTCTGCTCGAAACAAAGCCAGTCCTCTAAACACTTAAGAGGACTGGCTTTAACATATTACCGGGCTATACAAAGGCTAACTCAATCTTACTTCATCCGAGTCTTAATCCGCTCAATGGCTTTTTCGGTATTTTCGCGAGTGCCGAAGGCGGTAAGGCGGAAGTATCCTTCGCCATTGGCCCCAAAGCCTGCGCCTGGGGTACCTACCACGTGAGCTTCAGTCATAAGCTTATCGAAGAATTCCCATGAACCCATATTGCGGGGAGTTTTCATCCAAATATAGGGTGCATTGACGCCGCCAAAGACTTTAAATCCAGCTTCCTTCAGCCCTTCACGGATGATGCGGGCATTTTCCATGTAGTAATCTATGGTTGCTCGGATCTGCTTCTTCCCTTCTTCAGAATACACTGCGGCGGCGGCGGCTTGGACGGGATAGGATACCCCATTGAATTTAGTAGTCTGTCTTCTCAACCAGAGCTTGTTGAGGCTATGCCCTTGGCCTTGGGAATCATAGACGAGGATATCTTTGGGCACCACAGTATAGGCACAACGTGTTCCAGTAAAGCCTGCAGTCTTGGAAAAGCTACGAAATTCTACGGCGACTTGGCGAGCGCCTTCGACTTCGTAAATACTGCGTGGAACATCTTCCTCACGAATAAAGGCTTCATAGGCTGAGTCGAAGAGAATGATTGCTTTATTCTCTCGTGCATAATCTACCCAGACCTTCAATTCTTCTTTAGTCAAGGTCATCCCTGTTGGGTTGTTGGGAAAACAAAGATAGATCATATCCACGTGAGTGGTTGGCAGAGCGGGTTTCATATCTTTTTCCTCGATACAAGGAAGATAGACGATTTTACCATACTGCCCTTTCTCCGTATCGTACATACCGGTTCGTCCGGCCATGACATTGCTGTCCACATACACAGGATAGACAGGATCCGTTACCGCCATGATATTATCCATGCCAAATATCTCTTGAAAATTAGCTGTATCGCTTTTAGCACCATCGCTGACGAATACTTCATCCATACCGAGTTCGATTCCTCGTGGAGCATAGTCATTGGAGATGATTTTTTCTATAAGGAAATCGTAGCCTTGCTCAGGACCATATCCTCTGAAGGTCCCTGCATTACCCATCTCATCCACAGCCTTTTTCATCGCTTCCACGACGGCCGGAGCTAGTGGCTTGGTGACGTCGCCGATTCCTAAGCGAATGATATCTGCATCAGGGCTCTGACTCTTAAATTCATTGACCCTACGTGCAATTTCTGAAAAAAGATAACTTCCCGGTAGTTTTAAGTAGTTTTCATTAATATGTGCCATGATTCTAGTCCCCCTTCCAAAGTAAACCCCGAAGGTATGCCTCCGCACTTGTTGCTCCGCCGACCTTCACTTCATTCTGCATCATAAGACTAAGACGTTGGTTGCCTATACAAAGTAAATTACCTATCTCTGCGTTAATTATGTATTGCTTTAAATTATAGTATTTCTCTCCACCCTTTTGCAACTTTGATTAGCGTCTTTTTTAATGTTTCATAACCTGGCTCAAGCCAAATCCTTAGGCAAAGACAACTGGCCCTGTTGCCAAAGGGGAAAAATGCTTGATATCGAATGGGTTGCACTCTTCTCAAGCATTTTATTGAATTGGCTTTTACCTACGGGTCAACCTCTATTTCGCCGTCATGACCCTCTTCCTTAAAAGATAAGCATGCATTTCGATGGCAATACGCCTTCCCTCACCCATAGCCTTTACCACTGTGGCTGGGCCGTGGACCACATCACCGGCCGCAAAAACGCCTTCACGAGTTGTCATGCCGTGATCATTGCAAAGGAGCAAACCCTGCTTATCAATCTGAAAGCCTTCTGAAGTCGTTACAATCCGGGCATAGGGTCTTTGACCAATGGCAAAAATGACTTTATCCGCTGGTAAGACAAAGCCTTCTTCGGGTTTTATGGCCACCTTGCCCTCGTCAGTCACCATTGTTTGAGCACAGGCTATGCCTGTCACATTGCCCTCCCCAAGAATCTCTTGCGGGGCAGCATAGGTGCGAATCTTAACTCCATCAGCTATGGCCTCATCCCGTTCAATATCACGGGCCGCCATCTTATTGAGGCCTCTGCGGGCAAGAACAGTGACGTCAGCTCCCATGCGACTGGAAGAACGAGCAGCATCCATGGCCACATTACCTGCGCCGATTACTACGACCCTTTCGCCTTTCTCGATAGGCAGTTCGCTTTCCGGTAATTGCCCTAGGTTAAACAAATTCGTGGTTTGAAGGACATAAAGTGCAGATATAACACCTTCTAAGTCATCCCCTGGAATATCTAAGGTACGAGGCAATCCCGCTCCAGTGCCGATAAAAACAGCTTGATAACCACTCGCCAAAAGATCATCTAGGAGTAGATGTTCCCCAACTAAAGTATTGAGCTTGAATTCTACACCCAAATTTTTAATCTTTTCGATATCACGGCGAACGACATCTTTGGGCAAGCGATATTCCGGAATGCCATGAAGAAGAACTCCGCCAGGCTCAGCTTCACCCTCAAATACGGCCACCGAATATCCCAACTGGGCAAGTTGAACAGCAGCTGCCAATCCTGCCGGCCCTGAGCCAATGACGGCAATAGCACCCATGGTCGCAGTAACTTTAGGAAATTCCACCTCTTTAGCGTTATCGGCTACAAACTGCTCCAGCTTCCCAATGCGAATGGCTTTTCCTTTACGAGCTAAGATACAGCTAGCCTCACACTGCTTCTCCTGCGGGCATACGCGACCACAAACAGCCGGCAAATAGCTATGACGATAAATTGCCTCAAGACCTTGGGCATAGTCTCCCTCTTTTAAGGCTTTTATAAATTGCGGTATAGCATTATACACAGGGCAGCCTTGACGGCATAAAGGCTTTTTGCACTGAAGACAACGCGAAGCCTCAGCGAGAGCTTCTTCTTTACTAAACTCAGACTCAAATTTCATCATGTTACTCACCTTTATTCCCCCTCACACTCTCGATAGAGTTTGTTCTTTTTGTGTTTTACTGATTGAAACATCAGTAAAATTTAACTCTGATTATAGCATAGAAATCTTGACTAGAGTGTGTATACATGCATAGCAGAGGTCAGTAAATTATTGGAAATTCACGTGAGGAGGAAAGATAAAAAAAGGGAGACAAGGCAAATGCTCTAGTCATTACCTTGTCTCCTACGAAATCAGGGAGTACGTGATGGAAAAAGATCTTATTTAAAGTAACGGTTGAGAAGTCCTAAGAAAGCCTTGCCGTGGCGTGCTTCATCTTTGCACATCTCATGAACGGTATCATGGATAGCGTCTAAGTTAAGCTTCTTAGCCAAGGTTGCGAGATCTTTCTTGCCTTGAGTTGCACCATATTCAGCTTCAACTCTCATCTCGAGGTTTTTCTTGGTATCTGCTACCACGACTTCACCTAAGAGCTCAGCGAATTTCGCTGCATGCTCAGCTTCTTCGAAAGCAATGCGCTTGTAAGCTTCTGCAACTTCAGGGAAGCCTTCGCGGTCAGCTTGACGGCTCATAGCCAAGTACATACCTACTTCTGTACATTCACCCATGAAGTTTGCTCTTAGGCCTTCGATAACTTCAGGATCAACCCCTTCAGCGATACCGATTCTATGCTCATCAGCCCATTGAAGATTTCCTTCGGTTTTTTCAATGAACTTTTCTTTACCTACTTTACATTGTGGACATTGATCAGGAGCTTCATTTCCCTCATAAATATAACCACAAACCGCACATACAAACTTTTTCATCTTTCGATTCTCTCCTTTTATATTACATTTTTTAAAATGGTGAGCTACGTTGCGTCGCTCTCTATGTTTATTATTATATTAGAATTATTCTAAATGTCAATACCTTTTACTTTGCTTTTCTTATATTATTTTAAGGTATAGATTTATGCGCGGTGAAACTACGTTTCCCATCTGAAGCCTACCGTCTTGGTAGGCTTTTCTACAAATTCATATTGATTGGTCAGTCTTTTTGTTGCCGAGTAAAACGGTTTCTTTATTCTGATAGAATTGGATAATATGCCTTTGAAACGCTGCCGCACAAGGTGACAAGGTTCTATTTTTGTGCGTGGCCAAATAAAAATTTCTTTTCATTTTTAATCCCTCTACGGCGTATGCCTTTACCCATCCGAATTTTAAATAATCCTTTACACTCAGGGAAGACATGACAGACACACCCATTCCCTCTCGAACAGCCTGTTTAATGGACTCCATAGTGTTCATCTCAGCTACTTTTGGGAGGTGATCGGGGTTGATACCTTTTTCTTTCAGTGCCGTCTCAAATGTCGTCCTTGTCCCTGAACCTTGCTCCCGAACAATAAATTTCATACCCATCAGGCTTTCAAGTGATATTATTTGTTCTTTCGTAGTCTCTCCGTCAACATTTTGAGCTATTAAGACCAGTTTATCTCCGGTCAATTTTTGATAAACTAGATTATTCTCATCTAAGCGTGCTCCAACAATGCCGATTTGATATTTCATTTCCAGAAGTGCATTGGTGACTTCCTGGGTATCACTTTTGTGGATAATAAAGCTAACACCTGGATATTTTTTTTGAAAACTTTTCATAGGGCTAGGTAGTAGATATTGGCTTGGGATAGAAGAAGTAGCTATTTCCAGCCTTCCTCCGATTTCTTTATTTTTATTTATTGAAAAAATTGCACTTTCTCTGATCTCCAGCATTTTGAGCGCGTAGCTGTAGAAAATTTCTGCTGTTTCTGTAGGGATGATCTGACGACTGGAACGATCAAATAATTTGATTCCCAGCTCATCTTCCAAGCAGCTGATATGGTTGCTGATTGTAGGTTGAGATAGATATAACGCCTCTCCCGCTCGGGAGAAATTCCGCAAGCGGTAAACTTGAATGAAAACCTCGATTTGCCGAAAATCCATGATTTCCCCTCTTATTCTGATTATTTTCCACTTCTAATCGCAATGCCTTCAATTGACCCACGAGCATCTAGCTTCATGACGAATCTCTAGCTTTCCATTCTCCACCTACCGCGCAAGTCCCTTTTTATTTTATCATATCCACTATCGACAAATTCCTTTTTAGTGTACATCTATACATTTCATTTCAGCTGTTTACCAATACCCGACGATTCCAACGCCCATCTTGTACGCGCCCTAATAACTAAGCCGATGCGACAAACTAAAAAGCAGGAATCTAGCGATACCATCGTATCTCTAGGTTCCTGCTTATATAACGCTCTCTATTTTATGTGTTCATGTTCTCGAACTTTTCCCAAGTTCTCAAGGAGTTCGCGACTCTACCTGTCGAAGATTTCACTGTAAACATATCCTCTATCCTTCTCAGCTCTTGAATAAAGGTCAAATTCTTCAACTCTCTTATCCGATAGAATTTGCAGAGCCGCTCCGAGTTCCTCCGAGGGTATGCGAAGAGCGATACCGCAGCCGGCCCTAATCTGCGACGGAAGGGGCATGACTTTCACATGCAGCTTTTCACCAAGCAGATGGCGCTCCGATTGTATAGCCAGGTTTGTGCTCTTAAATGTAATGACATATTCCATTTTTAATTGCCGCAAGCTCTCGCTATGTTTTGAAGCGCTGCTATCCCTTCTTCAATTTCCTCCTCGGTATTAAAATAAGAGAATGAGAACCTGACGATTCCTGTTTCGACCGTTCTGAACCTTTTGTGAAGAAGGGGAGCGCAATGGCTTCCGGCCCGTGTTGCAATACCGTATTTCTCCCAAAGAAGCCCTGACAGATCCGAAGCCGGCATCTCTCCAATATTTAAAGCTACGACCGGCAGCCTGTAAGAACTGGAAAATTCCCCATAAAGTCTTACGTCTTGTATTTGCTTTAGTCCATCCAGAAATAACTGAGTCAATTGCCTTTCTCTTCTGTGGATTTCTTCTATACCCGTATAATTTATAAACTGAACACCTTTCTGCAGCCCGTAAATTCCATGGCCATTGAGTGTACCGGCCTCAAAAATGTCGGGCATGACATTTTGTTGGAACATCTCGAAGCTGTGAACACCCGCTCCGCCTGTTTTGACAATATCAAAAGGCAGACTGTCGTTGACAATGACGCCTCCCGTACCCTGGGGCCCAAATAGCCCTTTGTGACCCGTAAAGCATAAAACATCGGCCATGTCCGCTGTGACCGGAATTAACCCCAAGGTCTGGGAAACATCCAAAATCATGATTATGTTATTCTCTTTACATAGGGTATACAGCCTTTTGACATCCGTAATATTGCCAGTGACATTTGACCCATGAGTACAAACTAAGTACCGTGTTTCAGGTTTGATCAGACTCTCTAACTCATTAAGTAACAAAACGCCATGATCATCGCAGTCGATAAAGTCCAACTGGCACCCTTTGAGGTATAGAGGCCTTAACACCGAATTGTGCTCCGTCACGGTGGTCAGAACGACATCATCAGGTTTCACGAGGCCGCCAATCACTAAATTAAGACTCTCGGTGGAGGAAGACGTAAAGGCTACATTCAGAGGATTATCCGAGCAGACTAACTCTGCTATTTCTGCTCTGGTATTATATATTTCCCGACTTGCCATCATAGCGGCTTCATAAAACGAACGGCTAGCATTGCCAAAATGATTGATGGCGTATGCTACTGCTTCACTAACCTCTGGCGGCTTTATAAGGGTAGTCGCGCTGTTGTCAAAATAAATCAAAGCTCATCACCCTCCGCATCCATTTTCTTTTTTAGCGGCAAAGACACAGGCTCCAATGGCACCAGCATATAAGGCATAGTCACAGGATTTAACCTCATAGCCGATAAATTGGGCTATAGTCTCGATAATCAACCCTGATCTAGACAGTCCACCGGTCATCAAGATAGATTTGTCTGCTGCAAATTCGATTCTTCCTGCCTGTTGCTGTATTTTCCGCGCAATGGACTGCAGAACCCCGGCCATGATTTGAGCCCGGTCCTTTTGCATGGCTAATAGCCCAATGATCTCTGATTCAGCAAAAACCGTGCACATACTATTGATAGAAACTGCCTCGTTTCGATCTGTAAAATCATCGATTTTATCCATAGGGACCTCGAGGATATCGCAAGCCATTTTCAAAAAACGTCCTGTTCCAGCGGCGCATTTATCGTTCATCAGGAAGTTAATGGGCTTACCCTTATGAATCTGGATCACCTTACTATCCTGCCCGCCAATATCAATAATTCCTTGAATATCGGGCATCAGATGCACTCCGCCTAAAGCATGACAGGTAATCTCCGTTATCGTATGATCCGCAAAATCAATGGCTTCCCGACCGTATCCCGTGGCTGCAATACTGAGTTCTGCGCTGTCTAGGTCATTTCTTCCCTTCAAAATCCCCATGCTTTCCTCTGCAGAAGCCTGGGGATTCCACCCGGTTCTTATGACCAGAGCATCAATAATCCTGCCCTCGGACATCAGCACGGATTTACAGGTTGTTGAACCTGAATCTATACCGATAAAGAATCTTTTCATGAAAGCATTTCGATAAACGCAGCTAGCCTGGTTTTGAGCTGAGCAACGTCTGAAGTAGAGTAATCGGTCTCCATGCTGATAAAGGGCATATCTTCCTTCTTCAGGTGCTTTCTAATTATGGTTGTCTCCAGATTGTAGGTATGGCAGGCTTGGAGAGTCATTTCCACAACCCCATCCACCTTGAATTCCTTGACAAGACGGGACAGCAGCTCCAGGCGGTTATTATTCGGGGTCATAACAGAGCAGCCGATCTGCAGATACCGGTCGGCAATAGCTCGGTATGGATCGATAGTTTCGTCCACCAGACGCTCGATAGGCTTGATTCCGATACAGTTTTCATAAGCCACGACCACGCCACCAGATTCCTCGATAGCTTTGACGATCTTCTCGGTGACTCCAGCCAGAGGACAGCCAGTAATCAAGATTCTCTTGGCGGACCCAGAGACATTCTCGACTCCATTGGCCTGATCCGCCTTTATTTTATCAATGATGTCTCTGATCTCCTGGATCTTGGCCTCCTGGTCAAATTTAAACTGAGAGCCGTAGAGGACTTTAAGCTGCTCCGCACCCGTAATCGGAGGTGGGCAAGCTTTGCTGAGCTCATAGAATTCTTTTAAAACTTTACGTTCCTCATTTTTTATCTTAATTGCCTTTTTGATATTCTCATCGGTGATGGTCACTCCGAAATCCTGCTCGATTCTTTCCTTGAGGCGCAGAACTTCCTTATACCATAGTTCTTTGGAAGCTTCATCATTTTGAGTCTGAGGAAGCTGCATAACATGGAGGTTTTTGATTTCCTCTAAAAGCTCGTACATTTTCTTCTTGCCATCACAAGTGGTTTCACCAATCATCAGATCGGAAAAATACATGTAAGGACATTTATCGGTGATGGCAAAGCCATAACTGGATTTGACTAAGGGACAAAGATTCCGAGGCAGTACTTTTTCTGCTTCAGGTATAGTTTCGTCACTAAAGGCACAAAGTCCGATGGGCACAGCTCCCGCAGCTAGAATGAGCTCCAACGGGGCATAGGTGCAGAATACTCCTGCCACTTTTTTGCCCTGCTCTTTTAAATTCTTGACCGCAATAAAGCCCTGCTTCCGCGCATCCCCAAAGCTATCAAATTGGCTTGGTAGCTGAATCTCACTCATTTTCGGACCGCCTTTCAATAAATAATTTATTTTTTTCTTCACTACTTTATAATAGGGCGGTAACTTTTTTTACACAAATAGGGATTATTGATAGACGTCGTGGTATCTATATCAAATGCTTATCAATACCCCGTATGGACTCTTATCAACTCTATTTAAATCCCAAAAAAGATGGACTTCCGAGCCTCACAGCTCAAAAGTCCATCTTAAGGGGGTAATAAAAGATTTAGTTTTTTAGGTTCCAATCATCGGAGATACACCCATAGCATAGAAGAGATAGCGTCCGAGGAGTTCTCCAGCGATCACTAAGGCTAACGCTAGATAAACAGTACCCGCAGCAAGAGGTTTACCTTGAGATCCTTTATTGAGGGCTACTACCAATAACACTGCGCCCACTACAGAAAGGATTCCTCGACCTGCAAGCACACCCATGCTTCCGGTTAAGATTTGAGCAGAAGCTTCTGCTGTACTTCCCCCTCCCTTTAAACCAGAGATAAAGACGGGAAGATAAGCTAGTGGTAAAACTATTGCAGCTGCAGCGAGGTATGACATGTTCTTTAAGCTTTTTAAGAGATCCCCTGAGGATCCTTTAAATCCGTAAACGATAACACCAGTCGCACCTAACACACCCATGGCTAAGGTAGCACCAAAGAAGGCAATATAGGTGTTCGCATCATCCCAAGCAGGGCGAATGGAGGAACTGTATATACTTGCCATGCTGAACACTGCCGCTAAACCAGCAAGGACAGCAATCCATCCTAGAGCATTGCTTTCCTTACCCTTGCGAGATAACCACCAAAAGGCGAACCAGAGCACGAGGAATCCACCGGCCGTCAGGATCTCCCGGCTCAGCCAGGAGGATCCGAGGTTGAAGATGGAGCGTGGAGCTCCTAGGGGGTCCCCTAAGTGGAACACGGAGAAGAGTAGCGCGAGTACTGTGAGGGGACCTACTATAGTAAATCCACCGTTGATGGCTTTAGAGACCTGGGAATCGCGGCTGCCCACGCTGGCTTTAACCAGCATAAGGACGATAAACATACCGATAGCTAGCTGACAGAGTAAGGTAAAGGTCATTAAGGGCCATTCTTCAGCAAAGATGTGCATAGTTACGCCTCCTTAACCTTAATTACGATATTTGGCATAGTTGCATTGGAACTAGGAAGCGCGGGGGCATCGGCATTCTGACCATATTTCTGACGGAGCTCGTCAATATCACCATAATCTAAGCATCTCATAACACAAGAATCCACACAGGCAGGGTTTTCCCCTTTAGCCAATAGGTCAGCACACATGTCGCATTTACCAATCTTGCCGACCTCCTCCTTGTATTGAGGAGCGCCGTAAGGGCAGGACCAGGTGCAAAGGCGGCAGCCGATACACTTATCATAGTGATGAATAACGAGGCCATCCTCTTTACGTTTCTCAAGAGCACCGGTAGGGCAGTTAGCGACGCACTTCGGTTCATCACAATGATTACAGCTCATGGAGATATGGAGACGACGGGGGTTCGGGTACTTGCCCGTCTCTACATCATAGACCTTCCGGTAGAGAACACCGATTTCTAGATCATTCTTATCTTTACAGGCTACTTGACAGCCTTTGCATCCGATGCAGGTGGTTTGGTCATAGTAAAATCCTTTTTGTGCCAAGGTCACTCACTCCTTTCTATAAAACGATCCGTTGTGGCCATTTGACGTCTTCTGTTAAGGGCTCTCCATCCCATTTTTCCACTTGGCAGATGGTGGAGTTCCAAGCACCAATCCCTTGTCCAGTAGGAATAGGACCGGTCAGAATATTGTCAGAGCCTGCTTTATCCACTTGGGTCTTCTCATCGATCTCCACCCATGCTCCATGAGGCAAACCAACAACCCCTGGGGCAATCCATTCAACCACATGGGCAGGACGCAGGGTCTTTCCATGCTTGCTGGAAATCAGCACAGTATCTCCTTCTTTGATGCCTCTCTCTTCTGCATCCTTAGCAGCCAAGAATACTGGATTTGGCCAGGCTTCTCTCAGCCAGGTAACGTTATCGAAAATACTGTGAGAGCGTCTCAAATAGTGAGGATTGATGACTTGGAGTGGGAAATCACCTTTAGTTTTATTTTTGAAATCCTTAAAGGTTGCTTCATAGCCTTCTTGAGCCGGATTATAGGTGGGAATGGGGCGGATTTCAGTGAATCCTTTACCGTTAACGAAGTCTACTAACGCTTGGCAGTGGATCTCTAACTTGCCGCTGGCTGTTTTTAGCGGATTCGCTACAGGATCCTTAACAAAGCTCTCATAGGCGATAAATCCTAGGTTATCCCCTGGTTTACGCTCAACTTGGTACATTCCCTTGGTCTTCAGTTCTTGGTAAGATATTCGACCTTGTTGAGGAGTTCCCTTCGCGCCGATTTCCTGAATATCTGCCTCAGTCAAGGTGACTAAAGGCTCCATGGTCTTGCCATCAGCAGCGACGACCTTTGCTCCCGATACTTGGTTATAGAACATTTGCTTTTCGTCGATGGGTAGAATCTTGTTAGCATCCAATCCCATCTTTTCAGCTAATTCATAGGCGATACGAATATCACTCTTAGCTTCATACAGGGGGTCTGTCATTTGACGCCAGAAAATCAAGGTCTCTCGATTAGAGAAGCCTCCGAATCCACCGATCTTTTCCCATTCTGTAGTTACAGGGAGCACCACGTCAGCGAACTTACTATTCGTGGTTAAGAAATGACTGGTGGAAAGAACAAACTCCACATGACGATGGGCTTCGATTCCTTTGGTTTGTCCAGAACGAGTTTGGAGATGGGCTTCTGGACCATGGTATATCATTTGGATATTGACATCACGGACATCATTTTTTCCAGCGACATACTTACCATCGAGGATAGCCAGCCACATTTCATTATCGTTGATGGTTTCTTTAATGGGGTTGGGAACAGGGGGTAATCCATTGCCTCCAGCTGTAACCAGCCAAGTTCCACCATTAGCGGTAGAATAGTGGCAGCTTACTCCGGTCATCGCTCCGGATTTACCGATGTTACCTGTCATAGCTCCAAAGGTCATAAACATGTGCGGCCAAGAGTCGGAGTTATGAGTACGAGCAGGACCCCAAGCAGTTAATAGGGCCACACGCTCAGTCTTAGCAATCCTTAGAGCCAATTCACGAATCTTATCAGCTGATATACCACAAAGTTCTGCCGCCCATTCGGCTGTTTTAGGAATATTGTCATAGGTACCGAGAACATAATCCTTGAAGTTCTCCTTAGGGTCGGCACCTTCAGGCATATGATCAGTGTCAAAGCCAACAGTATATTTATTCAAGAAATCCCAGTCAATCAGAGGATTCGTGGTAGGATTATCTTCTACGAGGAGAGTATGGGCCATTCCTAAGAACAGGGCGTGGTCTGTAGTGGGCATAATGGGAAGCCAGTCGGCATCCAGTAATTCCACTGTATCGGAATAAATGGGATCGAGGAAAACGAATTCCGCTCCCGCCTTTTTCGCTTGGAGATAATGGTAGGTTGGATTACCAGCAGCACTCCAGGAAGAGTTACCTCCGACGATCACGACCAGCTGTGAATTACGCAGATCCATTCGGTCATTGATGCTTTGCTCAAAGAAGCCTTCGGCCATACCGAACTTTTCAGGACCCCAACGCCAGGAACCCCAAGAACTGGTTCCCCAAGAACCGATATAACCACCCGCTAAGTTGAGCACTCGACCGAAGTCCCCTGCATTAGAGGCAAAGATACTGCGGTTTCCATATTGATCCTTAATGCGGTTAATTTCACTGGCGACGATTTCATAGGCCTCATCCCAAGAAATACGAACCCACTCATCTTTACCACGCAGTTCCTTTTTGCCGCCGCCTGGCTCCCAATTCTTCCGCTTCATGGGATATTTAAGGCGATCAGCACCAAAGACTTGCATACGCTGGGAACGGCCACGGTTACATCCTCTTTGCTGAGGATAATCCGGTGTATCCTGGTGAGTATCATCTGTCTTTTGACGAACCACGACGCCCTCTACCACATAGGCCTTGTTTGAGCAACGACCTCCACAGTTATGCCAGCAGGCGACAGGTACCCATTCCCCTTCTTTTCCAGCCAAATGAGCCGAAGCTGTGGTGGAATCTACAGACGTCAGTCCGCACCCAGTCAAAGTAACTGCTGCTCCAGCTGTCACAGTTGCTGTCAATCCCAAAAACTTTCTTCTGTTCATGGTGTAATTTTTTGCTTTTTCAATGAGATTAGCCACCTTTTTCACCTCCAAATTATTTAACACATCGAGTTATATCCAAAAGCTCCCCCAGAGCCTCTAGATCCAAGGCGAGATATCCTTTTAGAATCTTGGCGATTCCAGGATAAAAACTGAACTTGGCACTTTCATTTATTCTTAAGGTCAACTCTGGAACCCACTTCAATAGATGGTTTTCTAAAAAGTCCTTTTGATCTGAAAAAATCTCTTCTAACTCATCCAGCTTTTCCTCAGCCATAACACCCTTTGAGCGTACCGTCAGCTGATACATAAAATCCAGTTCCAAGCCAAGATGGTCGTCTGCTTCCTGCATAAAATGCTTGGGTAGAAGATGATACTTCAGATAGTCTCGTCTGACCTGGAGGGTTTGCTCTTGAAAAAGCAGCCGCTCCTTGTGCAGATAGGCAGATTCCCATAAGGGAGCCGGCAATCGATCTGGACCGATAAACATACGGGTATAGTCCCCGTGTAAGGAATCAAGAACCTCTGAACTTGTTAAGTCCTTCTCTTGCATAAAGGCTAGAAGTTGGTTCACTCCCTGAGCAATCTCTTCATGATCCTCTTGGAATGGAAAGCTCTCAAAATGACCACCCTCCTTGAGAAAAGAAAGAAATTCAGGGTTCGGTTCTTGGAGAAAAGCCCTTCTTAGAAAATCATAGAGGAAGATTCGCGTATCGAGTAAAGGTTCAATCTGTGTTATTGAGTTTTCTTTAATCATTTTTTACACCGCCTTTACAAACTCATTATTTCACAAACCCTTTTGTACAGTGTTACAAAAAATGCAGGTGTATATTTGTATATTGGAGACTCTATTTAGAATGATTTTAACTGTAGTGGAGGAAACAGGCACCAAAGCTATACTTTGTGACAGTAAAATAAAAACAGCAGCTATTTCAGTGTTTACACTTTAAATAGCTGCTGCACAATCGGTTCTAGTTCTTGAGCCAATACCTTTTCTTTTCTTTGGGAGGATAAAAACGAATGGAGGGCTTCGTCAATCGAATGTCCGGAAAACCTTCAACAGTAGAAACTGTCTTTTTACCTAGGCTATTACTTACATCTAACATTTGCAAGGCACCTGTGGGGCATGCTGTCACACAGGCGGGATGTAGACCTTGTTTTTGCCGATCGATACAGTAATTGCATTTACTGGTTCGATTGGCTACAGGGTCAAATTGCGGAGCATCATACGGACACGCTGCTACGCAGGTCTGACAGCCTGCACAGCGGTTGGAGTCGATCAGAACGATGCCGTCTCTTCTTTTAACATAGGCATTCTCCGGGCAGACACGAAAACACTCGGGGCTGGAGCAGTGATTGCAGGAAATGGAAAGATACGATCCTGACCCCTCTCCATTTTCGCTGACTCGGCGCCAAGATACTCCACTGGCTGTTTTGTTTTCATTCTTACAAGCCAGTACACAGGAATGACAACCGATGCAACGATCCACGTTAAAGAGAAAGCCTTTGGCACTAATTTGGGTCATTTCTTTTTCACCTCTACCCAAGAATCGTAAAAGGCTGCCCCTCGTGCGCCAGCCGTACGAATCCCCATATCTGTGCTTTGTCCGGCTAATAGTTGGTTCGTCGAATCCCCTTGGGTCATCACCACAAGTCCCGTAGGGAGGTAGGGATTGATCTTCACTTTCCTAAAGCAGGAACCACGGTCATTGAAGACAATCACATGATCCTTTTCCTTGAGCTCTCGCTGTTCAGCATCCTGAGGGTTGAGCTCCACCCTAGTCGTCTTTTGTCCAATATCCAACCAGGTAAGCACTCGATATTGAGAATGAAGTCTGAGTAAACTCTGAGGGGTAAGTAAACGCAAAGGATAAGGGGATGTAATCTTCTGTTCTTGAAAACGCACCAAAGCCGGTAATTGGCTTTTCTTGGCATCCCCAGACATGAGTTGGAATTTACCCGATTCCGTTGAGTAGCTTTGTTTGTTGTCAGTGGTTTTATCCAGTTTGAGTTTGCGCGGTCCTTGAAGCAAATCCTCCCAGCTGTCGATCTCTAACTGGTTAAGTGCTTCCGGTGTTAACTCCCCCTTAATCCAATCTAGGGCTGTGAGCAGATAAGGAAAGCTAGAGAAGTTTGGCCTGTGATCATTGAGGACCTGGGTGAGGTTACGGGCAATTTCCAAATCGCTTCGAGCTTCATAATAAGGGGATATGGCCTTTTGGTTCAGGGCAATCCATTGGTGCCAGTAACTACTCTGCAGGTCATACTCCTCAAAAGGAGTCGCTGCCGGCAAGACAAGATCCGCTTCTGCCGTGGTCTCATTCATAAACAAGTCAACTACCACAATAAGCTCTAACTGTTTAAAAAGCTTCTGCCAGTGTTGCAGATTTTGTGCTTGGCTGAGAGGATTATGGCTAGCAATCCAAAGAAGTTTAAGGGGTGGGTCTTTTAAGGCTAAGGCCTCTTGCGCAAAGTGATTAATATCAAGACTTCGTTCTACAATATCCTTTTCCCCTTGCGGTCTTGTAAAATTCTTTATGGTCTCCGGGAATAGCTTCGGGAAGTTAGAATAATAGAGTCCTCCACCCTCATGATGCTGGTTTTTGGTCAAGGCTACTAAGGCATCAATTCCTCTGACCGTTTGTCCGCCGTTGGAATAGCGCTGTAGGCCATACCCCACCCAAGTAGCACAAGGAGACTGTAGATAAAGTTCAGCTAGGTCCCGAATTCCTTCTAGAGGCACCCCAGTAACAAGGCTAGCTTCTTCAAGGGAAACCTCTTCCTTGAGATAGCTTTGAAAAGCCTCCCAACCATGAAGATTTTCTTCAATATAATCCTGATCCAGCTGTCCCTGTTCCTGGAGATATTTCAAAACTGCCATGGCTAGAAGTCCATCTGTACCCGGGCGAATCTGAAGATAGATGTCTCCTTGAGCTGCCGTCGGGGTAAATAGGGGGTCAATCACTAAGAGTTTCGCCCCTTTATCCCGAGCACGATTAATGAAATTCCATTGATGAACGGCCGTCCGGGCAGGGTTTACACCCCATAGAACAATAGCTTTTGCATTGACCATCTCCTCAGGATCACGGAGTTGGGTTTTGCCACGATTATAATGAAGACCATCTTCTCCAGCTGCCAGGCAAAAATCACCATGGGTCTTCGTATGGGATCCCAGTCCTCTAAACATGCCTTCTGTCGCTTGGTGGAGGATCCCAATGTTTCCAGTAAATTTATTATAACCACAAGCTAAATTGGAACCGTATAAATCATGGAGATCGATCATTTTCGAAGCAATCATCTCCAGGGCTTCACTCCAGCTTATCCGTTGCCAGTTCCCTGATCCTCTGGGAAACTGTCTCAAGGGATATTTTAAACGCTGTGGACTATAGACGTATTCGGTATAAGCATACCCTTTGGCGCAAAGTCGCCCTTGGGTATAACCGTGCATGGGATTCCCCTCAACTTTTATCAGCTTTCCATTCTCCACAGTGGATAGTATCCCACAGGTCTCATAACAATTGCGAGGGCAGACATTTTGGAAGATCTGTAAATCGTCGCTGATAATTTCTCCTTAAAACCAATCAGATGCTTGATTTTGAAAGCAATAATCAAGGCTACGATGATGTCAAAATCCTCAAGATTAACGTCTAAAATCTCCTCGATGCGCTTTAGTCGATAGCGCAGGGAGTTAGGATGGAGAAAAAGGGCAGTGGCCGTGGCTTTTAAGTCGCAATGATGAGATAGATAATTTTCTAGGGTTTCTACTAATTCGTTTTTTTGCTTATCCTGAGCTTCCAAGTCCGCTAAGATCTCCCGATAAAATTCTAGAAGTTCCTGCTTGTCGTGGTTGTAAAGAATTCTTTCGACGCCCAGATCACGGAAATACGTCATATTTCCTTTGCCCTTGAGCAAGACACTGAGCTTCACGGCTACCTTAGCCTCTTGATAGCTTCGAAACAACTCGGTGGGCTGATCGTATTTCCTCCCTGTGCCGACTCGAACTCTGCGTGATACAATACGCTCGTCAACCTGAGCCAACACTTGGTTAATAATCATATTGATAAACGCCTTGTCATCGCGGCGCTTTTTTTCTTCAATAGGCAGGGCTAAAATAACTTCTTCGTTTTTCTTCATTAGAATAACTGATCGATCTAAGGGTTGAACGATAGACTGGATGATATCATAAAGGCTCGATACCAAATAATGATCTTCGGAATAGGCCTCATAATCCTCTAGTTCGAAAACCGTGACCACATAGGGCTGGGCAAAATCCCAACCCCATAGTCTTGCTCTTGAGATAATATCTTCATTATCCTCCATATTTCCATAAAACAGATCGAAGAGAAAAGCATCTTGGTAATGACGACCGGTTTCCAGTAGTTCTTCTTGCTTTTGCATCTCGATAACATAGAGGTTCCGAGCCTGATGAGTAAGGACTTTTAACCGATGATCGTCATCCGTGCCCGGATTGCAAATAAACAGAAAACCCAAGCGTTTAGAGTCATGGCTTAGTTCGAGGGCAAGAGCCTCTAGCCCTTCCTCACCTGCCAGGATCAGAACTCGTCCAGGTACGGGAGGATTAAGTGCTAAGACATCTAAGCTATCCCCTGGCTTCAAGCTTTCATTGGATAAAGTGGAATGGAGAACACGATAGGAAGGGTTAGTGATGATTACCCCTTTTTCAATGAAGTTCGAGAGACTTTCCACTAGTTCTTTAAGTCCACCGCCAGTAACCAGTGTGGTTAGAAGCTTATTTTGCAGCTGTAAGGATTCTTCAATATACATCGTCTTATCCTCCTCCTTCCCGGTAATTTGGTCTATTGTCATATATTATACCTTTCTATGGACAGGATTCAAAACATACACACCTTTAGTTCATCATGAAAAAAGGAGGGGTTACAACTACTCTATGAGCGGTTGCGCCTCTCCTTTTAGGATACACCACTTTGTATCTTTAATATGTGTTTTAAATCACTCACCCTAAGGGGACTTTTGTGGTTGTTCTCTACTCTAGTTCGTGGATAAATAGTCCACTTCTCAACTTTGGTTCAAACCAGGTGGATTTGGGGGGCATCAATAAACCTGCATCCGAGATAGTAAAAAGCTCTTGGATGGAAGTCGGATATAAGGAAAAGGCACACTTCATATCACTGTTCGCTCTTTTCTCAAGTTCTTTCAATCCTCGGATTCCACCCACGAAGTCAATGCGTTTATCTGTTCGTATGTCTATAATCTGAAGAATCGGCTTTAATAGATGATTTTGCAGGAAAGATACGTCGAGCGCTTCTACAGGATCCGCCGACCGGATCTCTTCTCGAGCCGTCAGTTTATACCAGGTTCCCTCTAAATACAGTCCAAAGTTCCCTTTTACGTTGGGCTTATAAGGAGTGTCCCCTAGCTCTTCCAGCAAAAAGGGCTTGCTAAGCCTTTCTAAAAACTCAGCCTTAGTCAAACCGTTAAGGTCTTTGACCACTCGATTGTAGTCTAAAATCATCAGCTGATCATGAGGAAAGAGTACTGAAAGGAAGAAATTAAATTCCTCTTCACCGGTATAGGCGGGATTTTCAGCACGACGTTTAAGGCCGACCTTGACTGCTGAAGCGGTCCGATGATGACCATCCGCAATATAGATGCTTTCGATCCCAGCAAAGCTGGTAGCGATAATCTCTATATCCCGCTCCTCTGAGATAATCCAGACGATATGCTTGACTCCATCTACTGCTGTGAAATCGTAGAGAGGCTTTTCTTTTTTCACCCTCTCCGTCACTTCATTGATTCTTGCCTGAGAACGGTAAGCCAAAAAGATTGGCCCAGTCTGTGCATTACAAACATCCACATGATTAATCCGATCCTGTTCTTTATCTTCACGGGTTAATTCATGCTTTTTGATAACATCATTAAGATAATCATCAATAGCTGCACACCCTACTAGCCCAGTCTGAGCCCTCCCATTCATGGTCAGCTCATAAATATAGTAGCAGGGTTTTTCTTCTCTGATGAGGATCCCCTCTTCAGTCATTGCCTGCAGGATATCTTTGGCTTTCTGATACACCTGAGGATCATAAGGATTAAAATCCTCAGGGAATTGTGTCTCAGCTCTGTCCACCTTCAAAAAGGAGAGCGGTTCCTTCTTTACTTCCTCGAGAGCTTCCTCTCGATTGTAAACATCATAAGGGAGGGCGGCTACTTTGCTCGCTACATCTTCCCTTGGTCTTAGAGCTTGAAAGGGTCTAATCCTTGCCACATTATTTCCCTCCTCTAGGGACAGGAGTTCACTCCTTGGCCCCTTGAATATTAACCTGTCATTCTGAGCGCTGGTGAAGAATCTTACTGCTACAGAAAGATTCTTCACCTTGTTCACGATGACAATGAATAACTTGCTTAGTTGATGACTTACTCGATGACGCGAACTCTAAGTACTCCTTCTATTTCTCTGAGCTTCGTAATCATCTCTGGACTAGCTGGGCTTTCAATATCGATGAGGGTGTAGGCATAGCCGCCTTTACTCTTGTTCATGAGATCGGAGATGTTGACATTTTCCTTCGCTAAGGTTGAGGTAAATTGGCCCAACATATTGGGAATGTTTTTGTGATTGATGGCAATCCGGGCTGCTTGGTTGCAGATCCCCATATCACAGTTAGGATAGTTAACAGAGTTTTTGATATTTCCTTTCTCAAGATAGTTCATCATTTGCTCTACGGCCATCACAGCACAATTCTCTTCTGATTCTGCTGTGGATGCTCCTAGGTGAGGGATGGCAATGACGCCTTCTGTCCCGCAGACCTTGGGATTGGGGAAGTCCGTAACATATTTGGCGACTTTACCTGTCTTGAGGGCTTCTATCAACATATCCTCTTCAACCAAAGTATCCCGGGAGAAATTCAGGAGGACAACTCCATCCTTCATTTGTTCGAAGGCGTTTTTATTGAACATACCCTTCGTGGAATCCGATAAAGGAACATGGACAGTGATAAAATCACATTCCCTGAAGATATCATCTACAGATTTGATGGGTTTAATAAACTTAGAGAGCTTCCAAGCATGTTCCACAGAAATAAAGGGATCATAGCCATAGACTTCCATCTCCAGTTTATTAGCAGCATTGGCGACGAGAATTCCGACAGCGCCTAGGCCAATGACCCCCAGCTTCTTGCCCTTGATTTCGCTGCCGACAAACTTGGCCTTGTTCTTTTCCACGAGGTTGGCCACATCGGGATCCGCCTGACAGGAGGTTACCCAGTTTACTCCACCGATAAGATTACGGGCCGCCATAATCATGGTGGCTAAAACCATCTCTTTTACACCATTAGCGTTGGCGCCTGGGGTATTAAATACGACGATCCCTTTTTCGGCACATTTCTCTAGGGGAATATTATTGACTCCAGCCCCTGCCCTCGCAATGGCTTCGATGGTGTTGGGTAGATCCATGTCATGCATTTTAGCACTGCGCACAATAATTCCATTAGCATCCTCGTGACGATCGACATTCACGTAATGATCGGTAAAAAGGCCTAAGCCGGTTTCCGAAATTTTATTTAAGCAATTGATTTTATACATATGAACACTCCTCTTCTTTCGGAACGACGGGGTCGTTCCCTACATAAATTATCACTTGTTTTTCAGAACGACACAGGGGACATTCTTTACTTGTTTTCTGCTTCGAATCTTTTCATAAAGTCGACCAGAGTTTGGACTCCTGCGATAGGCATGGCGTTATAGATACTGGCTCTCATTCCTCCGACTGTGCGGTAACCCTTAAGGTTTTCTAAGCCTGCGGCCTTCGCTTCCTTGATGAATTTAGCGTCCAATTCCTCAGAGCCGGTCACGAAAGGAACATTCATTAAGGAGCGGTCCTTCTTGACTACTGTGCCCTTAAACATAGTACTGGTATCCAGGTAGTCGTAAAGGATGGCTGCCTTTTCCTCGTTGATCTTTTTCATGGCTTCCAGTCCGCCGAGCTTTTTGAGCCACTTGAACACTTTGCCGCAAATATAGATACCATAAACCGGTGGAGTGTTGTAGGCCGAGTTATTGTCTACATGCACTTTGTACTTCAGCATAGTGGGGGTTCCGGCTAAAACATCCTCGGTGATTAAATCCTCTCGGATAATTACAATCACGACCCCAGCTGGTCCTACGTTCTTTTGGGCCCCAGCAAAAATCAGGCCATATTTCGTAACATCGATGGGTTCGGATAGAAAATCCGAGGACATATCGGTTACTAAGGGTTTGCCTCCCACCTCG